>CAYQWI010000446.1:0-2025 GCA_964421165.1 uncultured Natronomonas sp. | reverse complement strand
AGTACGTCGCCGATTCGGATGCGGCCGAACACGTCGGCGGCGACGCGATGGCGCGGGCGCTCGAAAAGATCTCGTCGGTCAACGAGCGAAGCGACGCCGAGTTGGACGACAACGTCTCCGCGCTGTGCATCTTCGGCGGCAGCGGTTCGGCGCTTCAGAAGCTGTTTGCGACGCACCCGCCGATCGAAAAGCGGATCGACGCCGTCAGAAACGTCGACCGGACGTACTACTGACGAGTCGATAAAGGAAGCCCTTTAGTAGTCGGAAACAGGCGCGAAGTGGAACCTTTCGAAATCGGCGCGGAATCAACCGTCGGACATCGAGTGGAGTAGCTGTTAGTAAACGCAGGCACTCTCCCCCAGTGCGACCGTCGACAGGATTATTTTTATACCGCTCATCCTGGAGTGTATGGACGCCGATGAATCAACCGAACCGGAGGCGGAGGGCTGGCGGCGCTGGTGGCAAACGCTCGTTCGTGCCGGCGGATGGTTCGCAGACACGTTCCGTGGATACTCGGGAAGCCAGCAGCTGAAAAACCGAGAGAAGTAATTGAGCGTAAAACCCAGCTCCTACTGGGGTACGTCTCGAACATAGCCAGACCGGATGCGTTTTGCACCTCCATACCGACGGAAATTCAGTCGCGCTTCTCATCGAGGTACCGATCTGTGATCCGTCGCCGATCGGCCGTCTTCGATACCCCCACCGTCAGAGTAAAGATTCACCCACTGAAACCGCTAGCTAATCACTGCCTATGGATCGAGATATCGAAGCGCTACGCGAGGAGATCGTTCACGAACCAGACGAGGAGTTCGTCGAATCGACCAACGTCGCCGCGTTCATGGAAGCGTACGACATCGCCGACTACGACGAACTCATCGAGCGGACGACGACGGAGATCGAGTGGTTCTGGGACGAACTACCCGAGTATCTCGGCATCGAGTTCTACGAAGAGTACGACGCCGTCCGCGACAATACGGACGGCCCGCAGTTCACGGAGTGGTACCCCGGTGGGAAACTGAACGTCGCACACAACACCGTCGATCGACACGGTGCACTCGACGCCGAGACGCGAAACAACGTCGCCTGCATCTGGGAAGGCGAGGACGGCGAGGTTCGGGAACTGACGTATCACGAACTCAACCGACAGACGAACCGGGTCGCCAACTACCTCGAATCGGTCGGTATCGAGACCGGTGACACGGTCGGGCTGTACATGCCGATGGTTCCGGAGGTCCTCTCGATCCTGTACGGCTGTTTCAAAGTCGGTGCGATCGCAGTCCCGATCTTCTCGGGGTTCGGCGTCGACGCGACCGCGACCCGGATCGAAGACTCCGAGTGCTCGGTGTTGTTCACCGGTGACGGATTCTACCGCCGCGGCGGCGAAATCACGCTCAAAGACGCTGCAGACGAGGCGATTGAGGAGGTCGGCCACGTCGAACACACCGTCGTCTACGATCGCCTCGGTGCCAAAGACGACGACAGCGATATCGAGGTGCCGTTCGACGACGACCGAGACGAGTGGTGGGACGACGCCATCGAGACGCAGTCCGACGAGTACGAGACGAAATCGCTGGACACCGATCAGGAGTGTATGCTGCTGTACTCGTCGGGGACGACTGGGAAGCCGAAGGGGATCGTTCACACGCACGCAGGCGCGCAGTTGCAACCAGCAAAGGAGCTTCACTTCGGTTTCGATCTCAAACCCGCCGACCGGTTCTTTTGGGTCTCCGACATCGGCTGGATGATGGGGCCGTGGACGCTCATCGGCACCCACACCTTCGGCGGCACGATGGTGATGTACGAGGGCGCGCCCGACCACCCCAACCCCGACCGGTTCTGGGAGCTGATCGACCGCCACGGGATCACGCAGTTCGGTATCTCACCAACGGCGATCCGCGCGCTGCGAAAACAGGGTGACGACTGGGTCGAGGGCCACGATCTGTCCTCGCTTCGGCTCCTCGGTTCGACCGGCGAGCCGTGGGATCCCGAATCGTGGCTGTGGTTCTACGAGCACGTCGGCGGCGG
>CAYQWI010000445.1:0-2025 GCA_964421165.1 uncultured Natronomonas sp. | reverse complement strand
GTGAGGAACTGCGGCCCCTGGATCGCTCCCTGCCAGCCGGGCATCGACGGCAGAAGCGCGAAGAGCCACGGAATGACACCGCCGTGCAGGAGTAGCGGCGCCATGACGATGATCCCCAGCGCGAGCCACCAGACCATCCGCTCGACGATCTCGTCTTCGGCCTCGGAGTAACCGAGCGTCGCGATCTTGTAGAACGGTTCGAGGATATCGGGGAGATCACTCCGGAGCCGGGTGATGTCGTACCGCAGCGTCAATCCGAGATACGTCAGCGTCATCACCATATACAGGGTGATGACAGTCACGTCCCACACCAGCGGGGACTGATGGACCGTCACCGGATACGACTGGATGACACTCCAGGCCATCCGGTCGGGACGGCCCAGGTGGATCATGATGTAGAAGCCGGCCATGCTCAGCGCGCCGATCGTGAGCAGCTCGGCGAGTCGGGCCACCGGCAGGTACTTTTTCATCCCGAACAGCCGCACCGCGGCCGAGAGGATGATCCCACCGTGGGCGATCCCGACCCACCAGATGAACGCGCCGATGTACAGCCCCCACGTGACGCCGCCACCCGAACCCCAATCGGAGAGGTTCGTGACGGCGAGCCCGCGATCGACCTGGATAAGCCAAAGCACCATCCACGCTGCGGCGATAACGGAAGCGACCGCGAAGACCGCGAGGTACCCTTTCGACGTGCTCTGCATCGGCCGAACGATGTCCTCGCGCGTCGGTGTTTTCGAACTCATCAGTCGTCACCCACCCCGAAGGTGTACCGATCGAGCTCGTTCTTCCTGTTGTCTTCGACGCCGATCTGGTCGTATCTGACCGGGCCCTCGACCTGTTCGGCTTCCGGTCCGGGCTCGTTGCCCAAATAGACGACGTTGGGATCGGTGCCGAGGTCCTCGAGCAGCTTGAACGCCGAGAGCTTGCCGCCCCACGGCGTGTTCGACGTCGCCCAGTCCTCGTCGATATCGACGTTGTTGGCCTCACCGTCCTCGTTTTCGAGGGACTCCTCGGCGCGCTGTCGGAGGTACTGCTGGGGTCGGCTGTCGGGGTCGTTCATGTCGCCGAAGTGGATCGCGCTCATGCCCGCCGCGTCACACGCTTCCATGCAGGCGACCGTTCCGACCTTCTCCTCGCCCTGGTGGCCGTCCTGGCGGGAGGGACAGTACGTACACTTGCCCATCGTTCCCTGTGCCGGGCGCATATCGTTCCACTGGCCGCGCTCGTCGTGGATGTGGTCGTTGCTGTCGGTGAGCGTCTGCTGTCGTTCCTCGAAGGACATCTCCTTGAGCTCGTCGTGATCGTTCTCCGAGCCGGGGAGCTCCTCGTAGGGAACGTCCGGTTCGCCCCACTGGAAGTAGTTGACGCCATAGGGGCAGGCGACCTGACAGTACCGGCAACCGATACAGATCTCGTAGTTCGTGAGCACGAGACCGTCCTTCGAACGAGTGTGACGCGCCCGGACCGGACAGACCTTCTCACACGGCGCGTTCGTACAGTGTTGACACGGTCGGACGAGGAAGTTCTCCTGTTCGGTGTTCTCGTCCTCGTAGGTGAGGACGTACATCCAGTTGGCACCCGAGGAGGTCTGGTTTTCCTCGATACAGCCCGTGACACACTCGAGACAGCCGTCACAGCGCTCGAGGTCGATGACCATCCCCATCTGGACGCCGCTCCTGGAGGTGTCGCTGACCGGTTCGGCGCCGTATTCGTCGTCCTTCGGGTCGCCGGAACTGGCCGAGGCAACGCCGCCGAGGCCCAGCGCCGCCGCGCCGGCGCCCATCTTCTTCATCGTGTCCCGGCGGCTCTGGTTCATCTCGGTGTCGACGTTGGAGAGCTGGTCGACGATCCCCTCCTCGCCGGTGAGCTTCTTGAAGATGCTGTCGTGTTCTTCCGCCTCTTGCTGTTGGGCCTCGTAGGCCTCGACAGTCGGGCGGTCGTCGACGTCGAACTCCTCGACGACGGCGTCGTTGTACTTTTCGTGGAACTCCGCTTCCGAGATCTCACCCTGGATGAGCCGCA
>CAYQWI010000444.1:0-2035 GCA_964421165.1 uncultured Natronomonas sp. | reverse complement strand
TCACGTAGATGAGACCCATGTGGTCGGCGGCGAGGTCGCCTTCGAGGTTCCCCTCCTCGTCGTGGCGCTCGTCGCCCATCATCTCTTCTTCGGGGCCCCAATCGACGCCTTCGTCGGCCTCGAACGCGTCCTCGCGTCCGCCGGCGAAGCCGTACGTCTCGAAGCCCATCGACTCGAGGGCGACGTTCCCGGACAGGACCAGCAGGTCAGCCCACGAGAGTTTGCGCCCGTACTTCTGTTTGACCGGCCAGAGTACCCGGCGTGCCTTATCAAGGTTGACGTTGTCCGGCCAGGCGTTCAGCGGTGCAAAGCGCTGTCGACCGCCTGCTGCGCCGCCGCGGCCGTCGGCGGTGCGGTACGTGCCCGCGCTGTGCCACGACATCCGGATGATGAGCGGTCCGTAGTGACCGTAGTCGGCCGGCCACCACTCCTGGGATGTCATCAATGTCTCTTCGATATCCGCTTTTACCTCGTCGAGGTCGAGTGTCTCGAACGCCTCGGCGTAATCGAAGTCCTCGTCCATCGGACTTACGTCGCGGACGTTCTGGTCGAGGATCTCCACGTTCAACTTGTTCGGCCACCACTCTCGGTTGGGTCCACTCATATACGAACTATTCTCGCGTTAGCGTATTAATGTTGTTCAATTCCTAACGAATCTTCGTCGCAGCATAAGCGATCTGTCGAATTACTAAACATTCTCCTGTTCGTATCTCTTGGGACGACGGAGCTTCCACAGGTAGGGCAACATCTACTGCCAAACCGAGTCGGATTCGCTCTCACGAAAGTCGTCGAACCGACGAGGTCATTCGGTCAATAGCATGACCGGAAGCATGAGCGCGACGCCGAGCAGTATCCCGACGAGCAGTTCGCGCCGACCGCGGTTCGAGAGCCCGGCATCCCCACCGTATTCGAGCGCGTCCGGAAAGATATCGTGAAGAACGAGAAAGATCATCGCACCGGCGGCGAACCCGAAGCCGAACGGAAGGAATTCGCGGGCCCACGTCACGAAGAGATACGCGATCCCGGCACCCACCGGTTGCGGGATACTCGAAAACACAGCCCAGCCGAAGATCTGCCAGTTCGGCACGCCGTACGTTTTAAGCGGGATCGCCACCGCAACCCCTTCCGGGATATTTTGAACCGAGATCGCGATGGTGATAAAGATCGCGAGTGCCGGGATCGCTAGCCCACCGACAACGAGATCTCCCTCGATTCCCAGATCAGCGAACGCCACGCCGAGGGCGACTCCTTCGGGAAAGCTGTGGACAGTAAGGACACCGACGATCAACACGAGTTTGGTAAAGTCGGCTTCGGCCATCTCTCGGGGTTCGAATTCGTATCCCGTGATCAGACGGTCCGCTGCGATAACGAGTGCGACCCCCACGATGAGACCGCTACCGACTTGCAGAACTGTTCCCTCCCCGAGTCCCTCGAAAATAAAACCGAAAACGGACGCGAACAACATCACTCCGCCAGCAAACCCCCACAGGACTACGGTAATTCGGTCGCTAAACTCATCGACAAAAAAGAATGGTACGGTCCCGAGTCCACAGACGATCGCACTGAAAATCCCGGCACTCAACACGAGGCCGAGTTCTATGCCGATCATACGATTTGTGAAGTGAGTCGGCCGTTCGATGTCAACGTATGTCTGGAATCTCGAACGGGAGACGTCGGGCTAATATGTTAGACGAACGGTCCGACGATCAGACGCCGCGTCCCTGCAGCTTCTCCTCTTCGGGCATCGTCTCGTTGGCCTGTCCTTTCATGCCTTTGCCGATGCCTTTGGCGATGTCGCGCAGTTTCTCGGGATCGTCGTAGTTGTTGACGGCCTCGACGATGGCGCGCCCCATCGCTTCGGGATCCTCGGCACCGAAGATTCCGGATCCGACGAAGATGCCGTCACAGCCGAGTTGCATCATGAGCGCGGCGTCGGCGGGCGTCGCGATGCCGCCGGCGGCGAAGTTGACGACCGGAAGCCGGCCCATGTCTGCCGTCTCGTGAACGAGGTCGCGCGGTGCCTCGTTGTTCCGCG
>CAYQWI010000443.1:0-2040 GCA_964421165.1 uncultured Natronomonas sp. | reverse complement strand
AGGAATCGAGTGACGAACAACAGCCGCAGGGCGGAGTTCCGGAGTACCGCCGCAAAGAAAACGACCCCGGATACTACTAATCGATGTCACAGGATTCTGGCGCAGCACAACGACGGATTATGACGCAACTCGGCGGTGAGAACCGACTCCCGATCGTGAATATACGGGAAGGCGACGTGGGCGTTCTCCTGGGATTCCCGCTTGCCGGCTTATTTATCGGAAGTACGCTCGGTATCGATTTTCTCGCGATCGGACTCTTGGGTGTCGGCTTCGTTTTTGGCGTTGCAGTCGTGTATGCGACGCCAACAAATCTCACAGCTGTTCAGTGGCTCACCGATGTGGGACGATACGTATTCAAGCGGCCACAGATCACGTACAACTACCGGAGCGAGGACGAGAATCCCTCGAATGACGGTGGTATAGTCGAATACACTCCGTTCGAGATCAACGAATCGACGCAGGATCTGACGGGGATCGAGCGGGCGTGGCCGGGTGCGCACGCGATCGAACGCTCCGATGGTGCGATGGAAGCGTTCGTCGAAGTGACGCCGTCGAACATGGATTTCGCGATGTCGAACGACTGGGAAGTCCTCCAGGAAGCGGCTGAGACGTTCGCGAACAACGAGATTGAGTTCCCAATCTCGCTGTACGTGACGACTCGATCGTATCCGGTCGACGAAATCATCAGTGAACTCGAATCGCGACTCTACGATGACGACGTTCGAGCGAACCCAGTATTCGGCGAGTTGATCGAAGAGTATCGAGAACAGCGCTCATCGGAGCTCACCGACGTCCAAGAGTGTCATTACTATCTCGGCGTCGAAGCCGATCGGATGGAGATCTATCACAAGTACGAAAACGAGAAAACACCGATCGAGCGGCTCGCGGATTTCCCGGTGATCGGGTTTCTGTTTCAGCCGTATGTGGCCCACCGTGTCGAACTCGAAGAAGCAGAAATTCGACGGACGCTGTTCGAGAAACTCGACGATCGAATCAAGACCGTCCAATCGGAGTTCGTCGACAACATGTCGGGGTGGTCGAGTCGGCGGCTCACGACGACCGAGCTGTTTTATCTCACGATCGAGTTCTGGAACGGTGACGAACACTCAAAAGAGGACGCTGGGCGGTTGCTTCGAACCGGGACGGCTGTGTCACGGAGCGCTCGGGAGGATCTACCGTGACACTTCTCGAGACGCTTGATGAGATCGCGTATACGATTACAGAGCCGCTGCCACCAGTGTTCTCGTCGGAAGGCGTGATGGTGTATGGGATCGGGATCGTCGTCTACTTTATTCTCGTTTCGCACGGCATCGCGTGGTATCGAACGCGCCAGTTCGACGAATCATCACTGGATGAATTACTGGATTCGGAGACGATCGACGCAGCGGCCGTCGAGCGAACGCTGATGGACGATATCGCCGAGCGGCAACAGGACGTGTTAGCACCCTCAGCGATCGAGTGGGATACTCGTTCAGCACGCGTCGGCGAGCAGTGGACGACGACGCTGTATATCGCGGAGTATCCGGATGCTCCGAAGGACGGGTATCTCAGCGGATTGTTCGAACTGACGGATGTCGAGTTCGACGTGACAGCTCGGGTTGTCCCGAAAAATCAGGGTCGAGCGAGAGATGAACTACAACGAATCGCGGATGACCTCCGGACGGATGCCGAACTGGAGAACTCCGTTCGCGGATCGTATCTTCACGAACGAGCTGATACGGCTGTGTCGACGTATAAAGCCGTCGAGAACGGCCAGCGGGTGTTCGAACAGGAACTCGTCGTGACGGTTCGAGCGGAGACGCGCGATGAACTGCGAGAAGCTGTGAAAAACGTCCGCGGGACGCTTCGAGAGACACCCGCTCGATTGGAGCCGAAGACAGCGATCTGTACACAAGATAAAGCGATCCGGTCGGCTGCACCGATCGGTGGGAGTGGGCTGGATAAGACGGCGATCGCGCTCGGCGGTGCCGTTGGCGCGCTGCTAGCGTCGCCGCACAATGCGACCATATTAGAGGAAGATGGCGTCGAGTTCGGCATACA
>CAYQWI010000442.1:0-2041 GCA_964421165.1 uncultured Natronomonas sp. | reverse complement strand
GATATCCCCGATCGCGTGAATACAAACGCCCTGTTCGTGCACATGATCCGCATCCGCGAACTCTCGAAGCTTTCGAACAAGCAGATCAAACAGTGGTTCGATCTCCTCGTCGGGACGTTCGAAGTTCTCGATCGAGAATGCATATAGCGTTAATTCATCGACACCAAGATCTGCACACCAATTCAATACGTCTTCAGTCGTTTCAGCACCTTCCCGGTGGCCGTCTGGCGCTTTCACACCGCGATTTCTGGCGTATCGTCGGTTCCCGTCCTGAATAATTCCAACATGAGATGGGACCTCATCGATCTCTCTTTGAAGCACTCGGAGATAGAGTCGTTGAAACCCGATATGGAGAAATCGAAACATATGACGATCAATTGAGCCAACGATAATGGGGCTTTCCTTTCAATTGCTTATACACTCCGACTAGATTATGGAAGTTACAAGGGTGAACTACCCCACCCTACTCACCAGCTGATGCTAGTTCCTTGAGGATGGGGCTTCCTGTTTCCACGACGCGCTTTGCAGATACGGATGTACCCACAGGGAGCGCAGTCTCCACAGGCGTTGATTCGGAGTGAACCACTCCTAGTTGCTCGACGGGGAAGTTCCGTGGGACAGCGCACGCTTTCTGTCGCGTTTGAACGCTGTCCGTGTCTGTCAACTTCGCAAGGAGCAAGTCGTTCCGCACGGAACGACGAGTGAATCGAAGCCGACAGGCCGGAACGCCCATCTTGGCCGCATGTTCGGCGTTCGTTGATATACATTGCTTGCGTGGGCCTGTGGGTCGACAACAGAACGCGCAAGACAGACGATGACGGCGCTGGATCCCCACCCCTACTGCGTTCCTCGTCCGCTGGCGCGGACTGCGGTACTCGTCGAGAGTGCGGGCTCAGCGCCGATATCAAGCTACTTTGTGTCCATATTGCGAGGTTATATTGGCTCGTATTCACGGTAAAACATCCGAACTCTTTCATCGTTCAGTAGCGGGCCGTGAACCTGGTGGACGTTGACATCGCTTCGGTTGTTTCCTTCGAGAAGCACGAATTCGCCGGGAGAAGTCACCAAAACGTCCCAGCCGAAGTAACGAACACCGTCCATATCGTCAGTGATGGTCAACACTCGATCGAGGATCTCCTGCCACCCAGGAATTTCGGTGCCCTGGATTCGTGTTCCGGTATCGGGATGGTTCGTGTACCACTGGGGTATTCCGATTGGGGTTGGTCTTGCGGCTTTTCCGAGCGTCCCGGTTTCAACGTCGATCTCGGCTGACAGCCCTCCCTGTGCGAAGTTATCGAGAGCGCCAGACGTATTCGACCCGATTCGCTGAGCGGCACCTGCCACGAACGGTTCTTCGTTCTCCGGCTGCATCGTCAAAAGACGAGCCGTATTCGCCGATGACGGATACATCGTGTCGAGATACGCCGCTTGTGAAACGTACTCCTGAACTAGGTGAGACTCGAACTCGCGACAGCTGGCTTCGAAAGCGCTGGCACTGATCGTCGAACCATTTATTGAAACGTCACCGTTTCGGGACTCGCAAATGTACACATCGTTTCCACGCCCGCCAGTTATTTTCTTTATGACAATTCGTTTATTCTGTTCAAGGGTATCAAGGATATCTCCGTCAGTTGTACCGTAGTACCGACCGTTCTCGATTTTCCCGTGCTGTGTCGGAACGTGCTCTTGGTATCCGAGTTCGAGCATTCGCCGGTAGAACACGTCTTTGTGATCGAGCACATCGGGATCTTCGTTGATTTTTCCGGTGTAACTGAGCCGGTCGAATGTGGAGACGTACCGTTCGGACGTGTTCGTCGAGTGAAACTGATACAGATAATACAAGTTACTCTGAAATCCGTCACGTAGTAATTTGATTCGAGTTCGGATGGGAAGTGGAACAGACCGATATTTCGTATATTCTGTTTCGCACATCTTGACGTACGTGTCGTACGGCTTGGGAGTCGTGTATTTCACCGCCGCTTTCAACGCATCGGAGAATCCTCTCTCCGAATAAATATTCTTGAACGAGATCGCGAGCTCT
>CAYQWI010000441.1:969-2043 GCA_964421165.1 uncultured Natronomonas sp. | reverse complement strand
CCGGCGCCGAATACCGGGCGTAGAAACGTCCGGCTAGCTACGAACGTCTCTATTAGATCGTGCGTTCGAGAGATCGATACGGGAGCGTCGGCACAGAGTATTTAGCTGTAGTATACGTGTGAACGATATGACGAGTAACACGGCTCCGATCGATGAGGTACTTCTCGAGCGGTTCAAACGGCTCTCTTCCGGCGAGATAGCGGATACGAAACTCGATACGGTGACAGTTTTGCGCCCGGATATCGGGGCGCTTCACACCGACTGTTCGGTCGTCGGGCCAGTACGGACGGCGATGCTCGACCCATCCGCTCTCTGTGCCCCCGTCGGAACGCTCGAAGACGCCGACGAAGGCGAAGTCGTCGTGATCGATGCCGATGGCTGCGTCGACGAGGCGGTTTGGGGTGATCTCCTTTCGGCGTACGCGACCAAACGCGGCGTAGAAGGGGTCGTCACCAACGGGGCGATTCGAGACGTTTCCGGGATTCGTGATCTCGGATTTCCCGCGTTCGCACGAGAACTCACTCCGCGCGGCCCGACCGGGAGCGGGGAGGAAGCCGAACGGAACGTCCCGGTCACCGTCGGTGGCGCGTCGATTCAGCCGGGTGATATCCTCGTCGGTGATGAGACGGGGATTGTTGTCATCGAACGCGACGCCGCCGAGGACGTTCTCGCCGCCGCCGAAGATATCGCCGAGATGGAGCGGAGTGTCAGAGAACATATCGACGACGGAGGTGCGCTGGAAGACGCGCTCTGAACTGGCCGGAGAGATGCGCGTCGGGTGTGAGTCATGCGGTTCGTCGGGAAAGTATCACGCGCAGCCTACAGCTACATCACGGTTTCCGCGATCTGTCGGACGCCTCGCGTTCGCAGGCATCGCGGATCTCCGATTCGCTTGACTCCGAGACGGTTCACGTTTCGTCGGGACGCTTCAGCGATAGCGCCGTCCGATTGAACGAACAGACCAGCGGTTCGTCCGGATCATTCACTTTGAACACCTCGACACGCACCGTGACGATTCCGCGCTCGCCGTCGCTCGTTTCGCGCTTTTCGGTCACCGTCGACTGAGCGCGGATC
>CAYQWI010000441.1:0-959 GCA_964421165.1 uncultured Natronomonas sp. | reverse complement strand
TGAAACACCGGTTCGGGGTGTTCGACGTCGTCGTACGAGAGGTTCGCGACGATCGTCCCGTCGGTCGTGTCTGGAATCGTCAGCCCGACGGCCAGACTCATCGTGTAAAGGCCGTTGACGAGTCGTTCACCGAAGTCGGTCCCCGAGGCGAACTCGGCGTCCAGATGCAGCGGCTGCTGATTCATCGTCATGTCACAGAACGCCTGGTTGTCCGCCTCCGAGATCGTCCTGCGCTTGTCGTGTTCGATCGTTTCACCGACGTCGAACTCTTCGTAGTAACGTCCGGTCATGATCCCTCGTGGTAACGTCCGGTCATAACGTCTCGTGGTAACCTCCGGTCATAGCACCGTTCCGTGCTTTTTGTCAGGGCGTTGCTTCTCGACGTCCTCGTAGAACGCGAAGCGATTCACGAGTTCGTCGCGAAGCGTACTCGGCGGGACGACATCGTCGATGACGACCTCGCTCGCCATCCGACGCGCGTCGATGTCCTCTCGGAACTCCTCACGAAGTTCGGCCTCCGTCCGTTTCCGTTCGTCCTCGTCGTCGATCTCCGCGAGCTTTCTGGCGTAGACCGCGTTGATCGCCGCCTCTGGTCCCATGATACCGATCTCGCCTGACGGGAGCGCGATCGTCGATTCGGGATCGTACGCGGGCCCGGACATGGCGTAGATCCCCGCGCCGTAGGCCTTCCGGACGACGACGCACTGTTTCGGCACCGTCGCCGAGGAAGTGGCGTAGATCATCTTCTTGCCCTGCTCTAAGATGCCCTCTTTTTCGACCTGCGAGCCGGCCATGAATCCGGGCGTGTCAGCGAGGTACAACAGCGGAACGTTGTAGGCGTCACACTTCCAGACGAATTGGGCGGCCTTCTCGGCCGAGTCCGGAAAGATCGCCCCCGCGCGCTGGGCGGGCTGGTTGGCGACGATGCCGATCGGACGGCCAGATCGGAAGAGCACACG
>CAYQWI010000440.1:0-2048 GCA_964421165.1 uncultured Natronomonas sp. | reverse complement strand
GAGCCGTCGTGGTCGGCGGCACGAGCGGCATCGGTCAGGCGATCTCGCTCGGCTTCGCATCGGAAGGCGCCGACGTGATAGCGACGAGTCGGAGCGAAGATGCCGTGGAGGAGACGGCGTCGGCCATCGAAAAGAGAGGTGCGAACACGGCCCGAATCACCTGTGATGTGACAGAGATGGAGACGCTCGAGAGCGTTCGCGAGACCGCACTCGAAGAGTTCGGCGGGATCGACGTCGTCGTTGCCTCACAGGGCGCAATCTCCCGTCAGTCCGTCATGGAGATCAGCGACGACGACTGGGATTTCGTCACGGATATCGCACTCGATGGAGTCCGACGCGTGACGCAGTCGATGGTTCCGGCGATGGACGGAGACGGTTCGATCATCAACATCTCCTCGCTCGCCGCCCGGCTCGCGATGGCGGATTTACCCGCTTACGCCGCATCGAAGGGCGGCGTCGACGCGTTCACCCGGGCCGCATCGAAAGAGCTCGCACCGGAGATTCGAGTGAACGCGATCGCCCCCGGGTTCGTCATCACGCCACAGAACGCCGAAACCTACGCCGACGGAACGGACAAACGCTCGAAAATCGACGAACGGACGCCGATGGGACGCGTCGCGGACCGCGAAGAGATGGTCGGGCCGGCTATCTTTCTCGCGAGCGACGCCGCTTCGTACGTCACTGGAGAAGTTCTCACCGTCGACGGTGGCTTCGGGGACAGCGCCTTATAAGGAACTGCTCACGACCACGGCGACCCGTCGCGATCGAACAGTCGCTCGCGCGTTTCGATCCCATCGATCAGTTCGATGTCTTCCGCGTCGAGTTCGATTTCACCCGCCTCGAGGTTATCACGAAGATGCTCCGTGCCCGTCGCTTTCGGTATCGTGACGACGTTATCCGGAGCCGTTACCCACGCCAGACAGGCCGCTGCCGGAGAGATGTCGTGTTTCTTGGCGACCGTCCGAACTTCGGGGAGTGAAAACGCCTTCGCCTGTGCTAACGGCGAGTACGCCACGAGGGTGTACTCGTGATTCTGTGCGTGCTCTACGAGTTCCTGCTGTGGGAGCAACGGGTGTCGTTCGACCTGATTGGCAAGGATCGGTGCGTCGAGGACTGACCGGGCCTCTTCGATCAGTTCCGCATCGAAGTTCGAGACGCCCACGTTGCGGATTCGACCGTCGTCTACCAGTTCGTCGAACGCGCGAAGGGTCTCGTCGGGATCGTAGTTCCCGACCGGCCAGTGAACGTACAGCAGATCGAGATACTCGACACCGAGGTGTTGACAGCTCTTTTCGACGCCCTCGTGGACTCCTTCGTAGCTGAGTCCCTCTGCGAGCGGGTGGACCTTCGTAGCGAGGAAGATCTCCTCGCGCGAGACGTCCGACGCTTCGATCCCGTCCCCGACGGCGGCTTCGTTCCCGTAATACCTCGCCGTGTCGACGTGCCGATACCCCATATCGAGCGCGTTTTTCACGGTGCGTGCGCACTGTTTGGGGTCGTCGTTTTCCCACGTTCCGAGGCCGATCGGTGGAAGGAGTTCCGAGTTCACACGTTCCGTTTCTATGCGATCTACTAACGTATTTCGCTCGAGTGACTTCCCCCACAACTTCAGTCGCGGGCTCTCCTCGCGATTCTCCGTTGCCGAATGCGAATCGGCTACGCTTTCGACTCGTTGGCCGACTTCCCGGTCGTGTTTAGTTAAGGCTGAAAAGCGAGGCGGGAGTGATTTTCAGCTTGTCCATGGCGAAAATCGCCCGCCTCAGTGGTTGTAGCGATTGGATTAAATTAGATTTTGTGGAGCGAGAGCGGACACCGAGCGAGCTGATGCAGCTCGGTATTCGACTTCATCTGTCCGGACTATCACTTTCGAATACCATTCGAGAACTTGAGAAGTTCGGTGTCCAACGCTCACGAAAAGCCGTCCATGACTGGGTACAGAAAGCCGATCTACAGCCGGCAGATAATGCAAGTCCGGATCACATCGCACTCGACGAAACCGTGATCCGAATCAATGGCCAGCAGTTTTGGCTGTACGCCGCGGTCGATCC
>CAYQWI010000439.1:0-2057 GCA_964421165.1 uncultured Natronomonas sp. | reverse complement strand
CCGTCGCCGGCGATCTCCGATTCATCGCCGCCTCGTTCAAGATCATCACCGATCTCGAACGTGTCGCCGATCTCGCGACCAACCTCGGCGATTACACGCTCCAGGCCGAACAGGACCTCTACCCGGACGTCGATATCCAGGGTGTCGGCGACGCCGTCGTCGAGATGGTCGAAGACGCGATGGACGCGTACGCCAACGAGGACGTCGAATCCTGTTTCGAGATCGACGAGCGCGACGACGATGTCGACGCGCTCTGTGAACGGGCGTCGAGTACCGTCGTCAGAGATCTCATCGAGACGGAGATCGACGACGACTCCTCCGAGATCGAGATCGAGGAGTTGATGTCGGAAGTCTCGCGGCTGCTGCTCACGATCCGCGACCTCGAACGCGTCGGCGACCACGCCGTCAACATCGCTGCCCGGACGCTGTACATGGTCGAAAACAGCGACGAGCTGATCTATTAAGCCGCTTTCGGCTTCGACTATCCCTTTTTTGTACGGCGAACGGTGATCGTCGGGAAATCCGGATGAGTAACCGCCGATGAGAGGCTGAACGCGATCGCTGCGACGACCGCGAAGGCGATCCCCGACAGGTTCCAGAACGGAAGGGTGCCGATCCAGACGAACAGCGCGAACAGCACGCTGACGATCGATATCGAGAGATAGAATCCGCTCCAGAAGCGCTCCCGTTCGGGCAGAAAATCCATATACGGGTACAGGTCGGACGTGACGTCCGTCGGTTCGACGTGTCCTCGGTTGTGGTCGAACTCGACGAGGCCGAACCCTTGCAGTTTGGGCAGATGTGTCTGCCGTAAGGCCGTATACACGCACTTTCTGTCGCTCGAGTTGAGGCGATCCGTCGTCGTCTCGTTTTCCCACGCCGCGACCTGATCGACGAGCGCCCTGAAATCGATTCGCTCAACTTCGTCGTGTTCTCTGAGATACTCGAGGACGAGCCTGCGACGTTCGTTGCTCAGTATCTCGAAGATCTCTTCGCGTCGAAGTGTCCGATCATCGGCTCGAATTCGCTCCGGTAGACGATCCGTATCGATCGGTACGTCGTGAGTAACTGTACGTTCCCCCACCATCCGAGTATCCTCGTTTGAACATGACATGGTACGCCTTCCAGCGTACAGGCCATCGGGGCTTAGTTAATATCCGGCTATCGACCGTCAGCCGTGTTCGGTGAAAATGCCGGAGAGGGGGCCGTAAGGGGGCTATTAACCCGGACCGTTACAGGTGGTGTACCGCGATCGCAAACAGCACGGCGACGCTCACGCCGGTCCACATCGCCAATGGGATTACAGAGAGTGGCCCAAGGCCGGTCGCACCGACAGCGACGACGGCACAGACGGCGATCGCGACGTATGGCCACGACGTCGCCCCTTCGGTCGAATCGACCGAGAGATACGGCTTCGCTTCGGAGATGTCTACTAGCTTGACCACGCCTCGATTCTTTTCGTACTCGATCAGCCCGAGGTCGTCCATTTTCGGGAGGTGGTTCTGATACAGGCTGATGTACACCCGCTTTCGTTGTTGTGAGGAGAGCTGTTCGGGCTCGATGTCGTTTTCGTCCGCCGCGATCGCTTCCGCTAGCTCGTCTAAGGTAACCGTTCCGTCGCTGGCGTCCAGGTACGTGAGTATGTCCCGTCGTCGCCTGTTTCGTAACAGGTCGAACAACTCGTCGAGCGAGAGCTCCTCGTCATCTGAACGCCGAAACTCGGACGCCAACTCTTCGAGCGTCTCCGCGCTGTGCGCACTCTTAACCGTCTGCCCTTTTGCAGGGCAATCGTTCGTATCCCCCATTGTATGCTCCCCTGTGTTCGGGTGTCTCATCGAGAGGGGATAATACAAGTATACACAGCATACTCCCCCCGAGTCACCCGTTTCGCGAAGAATAGTTTATCCCAGTCGCATATAAGTATTAGTCAATCATGATTATTGGCACTGCTAGATTGAGGTTGAACTGAACGGAGTTCTTCGATTAGGGTGGGAAGATGCTCTTCGAAGAACTCCAAGTAGACATAACGGATTCTTCGGATGTGGAGTTTTTGGATA
>CAYQWI010000438.1:0-2064 GCA_964421165.1 uncultured Natronomonas sp. | reverse complement strand
AGGCCCGGATGGCGCACATCCACGAACAGATCGCGACGATGCGGAACGCCCTCCGCGAAGCGGACTTCGATCGGGCGTTCGAGCTGGCCGAGCACGATTCGCTGTCGCTGGCAGCGACGACGATGACCGGTCCGTCCGGATGGGTTTACTGGCAGCCGGAGACGCTCTCGGTGTTCGAGACCGTCCGCGCGCTCCGCGATGAGGGCGTGCCGGTGTACTTTTCGACCGACACCGGCGCGTCGGTGTACGTCAACACGACCGCGGAGCACGTCGATCGAGTCGAAGGTGAGATTTCGGATCTCGGCGTCGGGACGCGCGTCTGGGAGGTCGGCGGGCCGGCGAAAGTGCTCGACGAGCGCGAGGCGTTATTTTAATTACCGACCGGGCGAAGCGAAACTGTGGCATCGAGCATCCTTCCGGTAATCGCCGCCATCCTCGTCCTCGGTATCGGGGCGCAACTGCTCGCACGGCGGCTGGCGGTGCCGAGCGTGTTGTTTCTCATCATCATCGGACTCGTACTGGGGGAGTCGGGACTCGGGATCGTTACGCTCGACACGTTCGGTGACGGGCTCAGCGTCGTCGTCGGATTGAGCGTTTCGGTGATCATCTTCGACGGCGCGTTCGACCTCCGGGTCGCTCGATTGCGAGAGGCGTCCCGATCGACGCTTCGGATCGTGACCGTCGGCGCGCTGGTGACGTTTCTCGGAACCGCGCTCGCGGTTCGGCTCTTCGTCGGGGCCGAGTGGCCGACGGCGTTCCTCGTCGGCGCGTTGCTCGTCGCGACCGGACCGACCGTTATCACCCCGATACTGGAGGTGGTTCGGGTTCGCGAGCACGTCGCCTCGCTTCTGGAGAGCGAGGGAATCATCAACGACGTGACGGCGGCGATCGCGGCGGTCGTCGTCTTCGACGTACTCGTCGTCGGCGAGGGGGGACTGACGGAAAGTCTGGTCGCCTTCGGCGTTCGGTTCGGACTCGGACTCGCCGTCGGGCTGTCCGTCGCCGGGATCGTCTACAAACTGTTGCGAGCGGAGATCACTCCCGGGAGCGCCCCGCAGGCGTCGCGGTTCCTCCTGCTCGCCGCCGCCGTCGGCTCTTACGGCGTCGCCGAGGCGTTCGCCCCCGAGGCTGGGATCGCCGCCGCCGCCACGGCCGGGATCGTCCTCGGAAACCTTCCGCTCCCGCACCGCGAATCGATGGAACAGTTCGGCCGCGATACGACGCTCATCGTGCTGTCGTTCGTCTTCATTTCGCTCGCCGCACTCATCGATATCGACGCCATCGCCGCGCTCGGACTGGCAGGCGTCGGCGTCGTGTTGGCCGTAACGCTCGTCGTCCGGCCGCTCGTGATCGGACTATCCACGGCCGGGATCTCTCGGTTCACGCGGAGCGAGCGGCTGTTCTTGAGCGCCGTCGGCCCGCGCGGGATCATTCCGGCCAGCGTGGCGACCCTTTTCGCGATCGAGCTGGCCGCGACCGGCGATCCGGCGGCCGCAGAAACCGCACAGACGCTTCTCGGCGCAGTGTTCATCGTCATCTTCGCGACAGTCATCTTGGAAGCCGGACTGGCGAGACAGATCGGAGACCTATTCGGAGTCACACCAATGCGAACAATCATCGTCGGCGGGGGCCGGGTCGGCCGGGCGCTCGCCACACGGCTGGAGAACAGAGGCGAGTTCGTCGTCATCGTCGAACGGAACGAGGAGGCGCTCGAACGCGCGAGAAACGAGAATTTCACCGTCCACCTGGGCGATGCGACAGAGGCGGAAACCCTCCGAGAGGCCGGCATCGAGGACGCGAAGATGGTGGTCGCGGCGACGGCCGACGACGACCGAAACCTGCTCGTTTGCCAGCTCGCCCGCTCGAAGTTCGGCGTCGAGCGAGTCTTCTCGCGGGTCAACGAGCCCGACAACGTCGCCGCCTTCGACACGCTCGACGTGACCGCGATCGACGTGTCGGCGGCGACGGCGTTCACCATCGACAACGAGATCGAGCGCCCAGCGATCACCCACTGGATGAACGAACTCGGCGACGACCACGACGTTCAGGAGATCGAGGTGACCG
>CAYQWI010000437.1:0-2064 GCA_964421165.1 uncultured Natronomonas sp. | reverse complement strand
ATGCCGAATCGCGCCGTCGAGCAGGGCGGCGAACGCGAGGCCGGTGACGTCGGCGCCATCGAACCGTTCGCCACCGACGGCGGCGGGAAAGTGAACGAGGGAGCCGACGAGGAGATTTACGCCCTGGAGCGGGAAGCCAGCGTCCGGAACCGGGACGCCAGACAGGCGCTCGAACAGATCGTCGAGGAGTTCAAGACGCTGCCGTTCGCGCGTCGGTGGCTCGACACGCGCAGAGCCGAGATGGCGCTCCGACGGCTCAAGCAGGCGGACGTCGTCCACGGCTATCCCGTCCTAAAAGAGGACGAGGGATTCCTCGTCAGCCAGAAGGAGCACACCGTCATCGTCACCGAGGACGGCTGCGAAGTGACGACGCGATAAGGGGTTCACACACCGTTCTCCGATCAGCCCCGGTTGAGCGCTTGCCAGTACCGGGCGATAGCCGCGGCGTTCCGTTCGTCAGGATCGGCCACCCGGTTTCCGTGCTTGTACACCTCATGAACCATCGACGTGAGCGGCATCGCGATGCCGTCCTGATCGGCGTCCGTCCCGTGACCGTACTCGACGGCGTATCCCAGATCTTTGTCCCACGAATCCAGCGCGCTCAGCCCCTCGCCCTCCTGAGCGTACTCGCCCGTGAACAGCGCCTCGTCGATACCCATCTCTAGAACCGAGTTGAGCGGCTCTGTATCGACGTCGGCCGCGTTCGCGATCTCGACGATCTCGGCGTCGATGGCGACGTGGGCAGCGTATCGGATCTGCATGAGATATTTAAACACCATCGTCTCCTCGACGTCTTCGAAGCGGTAGTGCAGAGTGCTGCACGCTTCGATGAGATCCTCCGCGGCCTCGAGGCTCTCGTCGTCGCCGGCGGGGAACATGACCAGTTCGCTGACTGGAGAGTTCGACGTCCACGGCGCGCTGACCCAATGGATACCCGCCTCGGCGCATTCGCGCTGGTATTTGACGGCCGCCGACGCGTTGATGGTCGACGTATCCATGAGTACCTGTCCGGGCTCGGTAGCGCGTAAAAGCCCATCGTCTCCCTCCATTATCGTTTCGACGTTCGACGTGCCGGTGACGGACAGAACGATCGCGTCCGTCCGATTTGCGACTTCGGCTCTGGTCGAGACGATCGTCGCTCCCCGCTCCTCCGCGTAGGCGATCTGATGTCCCCGATCGTAACAGGTGACGTCGTATCCGGCCTCCATCAACCAGTCCATGAACCTCGCACCGGCCTCTCCGACACCGATGAGTCCAACGTCGTTCATAACAGTCCCACAATCCGCACCTCCGTGTGTAAAGGTACCGACCGTCAAGACGCAGTTTCGAAGACATCCCACGCACAAAAGCGGACGGTCGAAACAGCGTGTGAGACGGATGTCAATCCGTGCTCTCGACGTTGTGGATCGAACCGAGCCGATCCGTTACATTCACGGTCGAAACCGTCAGAAGAGCCCGTGAACCGTGCCGTCGTCGTCGATCTCTATCTCCGTCGCAGCCGGATCGGCGGGGAGTCCGGGCATCGTCAACACGTCCCCGGTCAGCGCGACCACGAACCCGGCACCGGCGGAGGGATACAGTTCCCTGACGGTCAGTTCCCAGCCGAAGGGGACACCGACCTCGTCGGGGTCGTCCGTGAGCGATGCCGGCGTCTTCGAGAGACAGACCGGAACGTCGTCCAGACCTATCGATTCGAGATGCTCGATGTCCTCGCGCGCCCCCGGTGTGAACTCGACGCCGTCGGCTCCGTACACCTGCGTCGCGACGGCGCGGATCTTCGCTTCGAGGGGATCGGAGAGATCGTACGACCGCTGTAGCTTCCCGTCGCTCGATTCGACCGCGGCCGTGACGCGCTCCGCGAGGTCGATCCCGCCCGCTCCGCCGTCGCGGTGAACCGTCGAGACGGCCGCGGGCACGTCCCGGAGTTCGCAGTGATCGAGGACGGCCTGAACCTCCTCGTCGGTATCGTCGGGAAATCGATTGACCGCGACGACGACCGGCAAGCCCATAGCGCGCAGGTTGTCGACGTGGTGATCCAGATTCGCACAGCCGGCACGGACCGCG
>CAYQWI010000436.1:0-2065 GCA_964421165.1 uncultured Natronomonas sp. | reverse complement strand
GAAAGCGGGAGATCGGTCGTGTAGCCGTCGTGTGCGTGAAACAGTACGTGTGAAGCCGAATCGCGAACGCCGACGCGGTCGGCGAGCGCCGAAAACGGAACGCCGTGAAACGTACAATCGAAGCGGGACCAGCCGGTAACGCAGTGGAAGTCTTGTCGCTGCGTTTCGCTTTCGAACTGTTTGAACTCCTCGAGGGGGACGGCGAGTTCGTTCTCGACGTCTCCCCATACCTCGAACGTCGGATCGTCCGGGATCGACGGTGTATCACCTTTCGCGAGCACCGGAAACGCCGTGGTTTCTCGCTGACCGGGAGGGAGACGCTCCCCGTCAAACCTCTCGTGGATATCCGTGAGATCGGTCATACAGACGGATATCATCGGCTGACGGGTAGACGTATCGCTTTCCCGATCGTCTTCGAAGAGCCGCCAAGTAGCTTGTGAAAATAAAAAAATTACCTTCCGAATCCTCCTTTTTAATTTTGTCACGGGCGAAAAATTCCCGATAGTATTAAATACCCCATCCCCGAAAATCGAATCGTTCCGATGCCGAAGGTACAACTCACCGTCCCGGAGCATCTCGAAATGCAGATCGCACAACTCGTCGAGGAGGGCGAGTTCGTAAACCGGGAGGAAGCGATAGAAGAACTGCTCTCCACGGGGCTCCGAGCGTACAAAACCAGCGGACCGATCGAAGACGACGAGCCCGGATTCGAAGAAGACGGCATGATGGGCCACGACGACGAGTACGTTTTCTGATACCTTTTTCGAACGCCGATCGCTTCGGTCGACACGGGAGTGATAACAGCCACCACACGAGGAGAGGGCATCTCACAGAACCGCGACCACGAGCGTCCGAGCATCTGTCCGACACGACTCTGGACGCCATGTGTCTCCGTGTCGCACAAGGGTTAAGCAGTCCGTTGTAATACACATGAACATGCACAAAGACGAGCTCCTGGAGCTACACGCGAAGATGGTCTCGATTATGGAGCACTTCCGTGGGATGGAATCCATCGACGGATCCGTCTTCGATCCGTACGACGAACTCGACGTCACGCCGGACGACGTTCACAGATCGAAAAGCGAACACAAACACGCCGTGTTCGTACTCGGAAACGCCTTGGCCAACGTTATGGCGGAAGACGAGTTCTCCGATGCCGGACGGATCGGTAAACGGATGGAAGAGCTCGCTGAGGACGCCGAGTCGAAGCTATAGTAGCCACTGGAAGTCTGACGACTACGCGAACGGCGTGTACATAGCTCCAGATGTCACTACAACGGATCACTCACTCCGATTTCCGACCGCCAGTTTCGAACACGTAACCTAAGACGGTGGGGTTCGAACGGTCGGTAATGGAACCGTTGGGTGAAGCGGAGACGGTCCCAAAAGGAACGGGACTGGTGAGTCGGACCGTCCAGTTGTCTGATGTTCCCAGTTGGCGCGCTGTTCTCACCGCGGCGGATCCGCCACGGACGTTCTGGGCGGCTCCCGGCGAAGCGACGATCGTCGGAAGCGGTGCGGCGACGACGCTGCGTACCGATGGCCGCGATCGCTTCCGCGATATTCGTGAAGCCGCAGACGAACTATTCTCGACGGGCGACGTACACGCCGGGACGCTCGCCGCGCGACCTCGATTGTTCGGCGGATTCTCGTTTCACGACGAACACCTCGGGGAGAACGCGTGGAGCGGCTATCCGAGTGCGAAGTTCGTCCTGCCGCGAGTGCAGATGACGATCACCGACGGGGACGCGTGGCTGACGGGTAACGCGCTCGAAACCGCTCCCGAAGCCGTCGAACGACACCTGGAGGAGGTGTCCAACCGAATCGGCGATCTACCGTCGCCGGGCGGAGTCGATGCGCCACCGGGTGTCACGAATCGGACTCGAACGACCTCGAAACGCGAGTGGCGACGGAGCGTAACGGCAGCGACCGACCGGATCAACGCCGGTGAACTCGAAAAAGTCGTCCTCGCACAGGCGCTTCGGGTCTCGTTGGATCGACCGTTATCGGTTCCGGACACCCTCTGTCGGCTCGATCGACGATATCCGGACTGTTATCGATTCCT
>CAYQWI010000435.1:0-2084 GCA_964421165.1 uncultured Natronomonas sp. | reverse complement strand
AAATATTCGAAAGTAATGCAACAACCAACTGGATAGTAGATTCACGCCCGACGTTCCCGACTCAACAGACGATTTCAGAGATCAACCATAGATAATAGGCCACATCGTTAGACGTACGCAACTATTTCTTTCACATGTTCCGGCATCTACTGCCGAACCAGGAATCTCCGATGTCTCAGGCAGACACCAGCACGATGGCAAACGCACTGCACGCAATCGATCTCGCCCCGACTGAGCGGTATCACCTTCTCGCGGCCGACAGACGCCGGCTCGCGATCGAGATTCTCGCCCAGGAACAATCGGCGATTGAACGAAACGCTCTCGCGGAGAAGATCGCTCAACGAGAAACCGACGAAAAGCCCGACAGCGACGCCATCAGCGACGTAGAACTCTCTCTTCACCACGTTCACCTGCCGAAGCTGGCGGCCGCGGGCGTTATCGGCGAGTATTCGGAGACGCAACCGATCGAGCTAACCGAGCCGCTGGACGTGAACTGATCGTTCCATCGAGTTGAAGACGCCGGTATGGGTTCACGAGAGATCTCCGCTGGCGGTCACGATACGTGTCCTGCCATCAGTTGCCAATGTTTATGCGGTAGCGTTTTGCATATTACACGGACCCACGATGAGCACGATTCAATCCGTCGAAACCAGACACTGTGATGCGGGCTGGCGAAACTACAACTTCCTGAAGATCACCACCGAGGACGGCGTCGTCGGCTGGAGCGAGTACGACGAACACCTCGGCGCGACCGGAATCACCGCGGTGCTTGAGGAGATTACGCCGACGATCATCGGCGAACCCGTCGACGCGACGGAGCGCATCCGCGCCCAACTCGTCGCGAAGGCACGACAATCCTTTTCGGGCATCATGGCGATGGCGCTCGGAACGATCGAGAACGCCCTCCTCGACGCCAAGGCGAAGGAACTCGGCGTTCCCTGCGTCGACCTGATGGGCGGCGCAGTCCGCGAGGAGATCCCGGTGTATTGGTCACATTGCGGTACCTATCGTATCAGCCGACCGCAGTTTTACGACCCGATCGAAACCCTCGACGACGTGACCGCCCTCGGCGAAGAAGTGCGAGACAGTCAGTTCTCCGCACTGAAAACCAACATCTTCGATTTCAGCGGCGAGGAACCGACCTTCTGGGCCCCCGGCTTCGGACAGCCGTTCCACCCCTCGCTCACGATCGAGGACGAACAGCTGCGGGAACTGCGGCGCTATCTCGAGGCGCTCCGCGAGGGAGCGGGTCCGGACGTGGACATCCTCCTGGATCTGAACTACAACGCCAAACCGGAAGGATACATCCGCATCCTGCAAGCGCTCGAAGACTTCGATCTGTTCTGGGCCGAGATCGACCTCCCGAACGCGAAGGCGCTCGCGGACGTTCGAGAGAAGAGCCCACACCAGATCAGCTCCTGTGAGGCGCTCGTTCCGCACGAAGCGTTCGTCCCGTACTTCCAGGAGCAGGCGATGGATTACGTCATCATCGACGCGCTCTGGAACGGCGTCTTCCAGTCGGTGAAGATCGCGTCGATGGCCGACGCCCACCAGCTCCACGTCGCCCCGCACAACTACTACGGTCACCTCGCGACGTTTATGAACGCCCATCTGGCGGCCGCTATCCCGAACCTCCGGATCATGGAGACGGACATCGATCGACTGGAGTGGGACGACGAGCTGTTCACGAACGCGCCCGAATACCGCGATGGCAAACTCCAGCTCCCGGACGAACCGGGCTGGGGTACCGAGCCGGACGAGTCGGCGCTCGAGGAGTACCCCCCGAAGAGCCCCGACGAGATGGAAGGCGATATCGAGGCCTGATCGGAACTGGTACCTCGATTCGAACTACTGCCGATTTATAACCAGCCGCGACCACAGTCTCGCCGCGCTGAACTACCCTTTCTCTTTCGTGCTCGTCGAAGCGACCACGTCGAGTCCGGGGCTGTAGTAATAGACGGGCTCCGTCTCCGGCCGTTCGAACCCGTGTGTCGAAAACAGCGTATTCTCCTCGATGTCGGCGGCGGCCGGATACAGCGTCCACGGCTCGTGGGCGACATCGGTGTAGCGAATTGACCCGTCCT
>CAYQWI010000434.1:0-2086 GCA_964421165.1 uncultured Natronomonas sp. | reverse complement strand
CGAGGATCATCGGCAGGACGCTCGCGTAGATGAGCTTCACCGGGAAGCGACCGCGGGCACCCTTCACGCGGGCGTGGCTGAGCGGGATCTCGACGCGGACCGATTCGGCGTACACGACGATGCCGAAGATGAGAAGCGTCGTGATCAACGCGAGCAGCTCGCCCGGTCCGAGGAACAGATCGAACAGTCCGGTCTGCGTGAGGACCGGACCCATCTCGACCTGTCCGGTGAGAATGCCATACCAACGCGGGAAGAAGCCGACGTATCCGGCGTCGAGACCGCTCCACGCGATGAACCCGCCGATCAGCCGCTGGCTCACACCGGCGATAATGAACAGACCGATACCGGAGCCGACACCCCATTTGGAGATGACCTCGTCCATGTACAGGATGAGCATGCCGCCGACGAAGATCTGGGCGAACATGACCCATCCGAGTGCGGACGGGGAGATCCCGAGCGACGCCGCGACGTCGCCGCTCGGCTGAAGGAAGCCGGCGAACACCATCGGCAACGCTGTGAGCGCCGTCATCACGATGACGAGGAACTTCTGGAGGCCCTGATAGATCGCCTGATCCCGCGGGTTCTCTTCGGTGTTCAACCCGAGCAAGTTGGCCCCGCCGAGCAGTTGCAGGACGATCGATGCCGTGACGATGGGACCGATACCCACCTGCATTAGCGATCCCTGCTCGCCCGCAAGGATGGTCCGGAACTGCCCGAAGATGTCCTGTCCTTCGCCGAGTCCGTAGATCCCGACGTTCGTCAGGAAAAAGTACAACACGAGCACGCCCGCGGTCCAGCCGAGTTTCCGCTTGAACGGAACGTGTCCGGTCGGACGCTGGACTGCGGGTATTCGCGTGAGTACCGGTTCGGCGGCCTCCTTCCAACTCATTTACGCTTCCTCGTTGTCCTCGTCGGTTGTGTCTTTTTCGGCTTCGGATTCGAGTTCCTCCCCTCGATCCGAGAGGACCGCCTCGCCGCCGGCGGCTTCGAGCGCCTCCGTCGCGCTCTCGGAGAAGTCGTCGGCGACGACTTCGAGTTCGTTGTACACCCGGCCCGCGCCGAGGACTTTCACGACGTCGGCGTCGTAGCCGTCCTCGACGATATCTCGGGCGTCGATCGCGTATCCGTCGCCGGATTCCTCCGCGACGCCGTCCGCGACGAGCACGGCGATGTCCTCGTCGAGTTCGCGGAGATTGATCGTCTCGACGGTGCGTCGGGTTTTCTGTGGCCGCTTGAATCCCGATTTGCCGAGAGGCTCGTAGTTGTGGAACTCGTGTTTATCGCGACCGGCGCGTCCGCGTCCGCCGCGGTGGCCGGCGCCGCGTCGATTCTTGTGCGTCCCGCCGCCGTGGGTTCGGGAACCGCGCTGTCGTCGTTTCTTCGAAGTCATTATCGCATCGCCTCCAGGAGTTCGTCGATTTCCTCGGTCGTGTGTTTACCGAGCTGACCGCCCTCCTTCGTCGGGTGTTTGATACCGTCGTGGCCGCCTCGTGGCGGATGTAGACGGAGCGTGGGGGCGAGCCCCTGCGCTTTGAGCGTCGTCTCCTCGTCGAGGAGCGCCTCGGCCAGTGCCGAAACGTCGTCGTAGTCGGTGTTTTCCGCGACCCACTCGTCGTCGATGTCGGCGCTGCCTTCGGCCGGCTCCGCCCGACGGGAGATGAGCAGTTCGACCGTCTCGACCGAGGGTTCACCGTGGGCGACCCAGTCGTTGACTTTCGTCACCATACCGGTGTAGGTGTCCGTCTCGGGGACGAACGTGGCGTGGTTGACGCGGTGGAGGTTGAGCATACCGAGCGTATCGCGCACGTCGCCGCTCTGGTTTACCTCACCGCGGAGTTGGACGATCGCTTTCATTCCTGTGCCTCCCGTCTGACCTGTCGAGTGTGCTCCGGCGTTCGCGACTGCGACGCGTTCTGCAAGGCGTTGTAGGTCGCTTTCGCGAGGTTGAGCGTCGTTCGCGTGTTGCCGTGACACTTCGTCCAGGCGTCTTCGACGCCGGCGAGTTCGAGCACGTGTCGAACCGTCGGCGCGGCGGCGAGCCCGAGCCCACGCGGTGCGGGTTCGAGTTCGACCTCGACGGAGCCGG
>CAYQWI010000433.1:0-2086 GCA_964421165.1 uncultured Natronomonas sp. | reverse complement strand
CGGGCGGCTTCGATCGTCACCGCGCCCGTACAGGAGCCGACCTCGACGAAGTGGTCCTCCTCGTCCAGTTCGAGCTTTCCGAGCGTGATAGATCTGACCTCTGGCTTCGTCGGCCCCGCCTTCGCGTCGTGTGGAAGCGCTATGGGTGCCATGGGGGTACATCCGGAGCGGCCCGTAAAACAATTTTGGTTGTTTTAAGACAACTTTGGTTTATACGCTCCCCCCCGCGTGGTACGGAAGTGCGGTGACCAATTCGGACGGATTTTGGAGAGAGTTCGGATCGAATCCGTACGCACTTCGGAACAATCCCGGAAAAACCTCGGAAATATTTCATGTACTCCGGAGACGATTCTCCGTTCGCAGATGTCGACCCACAAACGAAGGACGATCCTCAAAACGGTCGGTGGCGTAACGATTGTCGGAACTCTCGCGGGTTGTGCCGGCAACGGCAACGGGAATGGAAACGGCAACGGCGACCCGGAACCGGAACCTGAGCCGGAACCGGAACCGGAGCCCGAACCTGAGCCGGGACCCGATTCGGCGCTTCGAGTCGCACACCTCTCGCCGGACGCGCCGAACGTCGACGTGTACATCGATGACACTCCGGTTCTCGAAAATGTGCCTTTCCGAGCAGCGAGTGAGTATCTCGACCTCCCGGCCGGTGAGTACGACGTGATGATCACCGCCGCGGGTGACATGGACACCGTCGTCTTCGATGAAACGGTCGAGATCCCCGATGGAGAGTTCACGGCGGCGGCGGTCGGTGAACTCGCCGATGAGAACCAGCCGTTCGGCGTCGAAGTGTACGAGGACGACGTCTCCGATCCTGGTGACATGGCTCGGGTTCGACTCGTTCACGCCTCACCGGACGCGCCGAACGTCGACGTGACCGTCGACGGCGAGCCGATCTTCGAGGATGTTCCGTTCGGTGCGGCCGGCACAGTCGAAGTCCCCGCTGACGAATACGAGTTAGAGATTCGCCCGGCGACCGAGGACAACGACGGTGACGTGGTCGCCACCTTCGATCTCGCTCCCGCGGCCGGAACGGTGTACACCGCTTTCGCAGTCGGTTATCTCGCCCCAGAGGAGGCTCCCGCTGACGAACCGTTCGATCTCGAAGTCGTCGTCGACGCCGAATACGATGCCGAAGCCCCCGGTGAAGATTCTGCCCTCCGAGTCGCACACCTCTCGCCGGACGCGCCGAACGTCGACGTGTACGTCGACGGTGACGCGGTCCTCGAAGATGTGCCTTTCCGAGCAGCGAGCGAGTATCTCGACCTCCCGGCCGGTGAGTACGACGTGATGATCACCGCCGCGGGCGACATGGACACCGTCGTCTTCGATGAAACGCTATCGCTGTCGGCCGATGAGTTCACGGCGGCGGCGGTCGGCGAACTCGCCGACGAGAACCAGCCGTTCGGCGTCGAGGTGTACGAAGATGATGTCTCGGACCCCGGTGACATGGCTCGGGTTCGGCTCGTTCACGCCTCGCCGGACGCGCCGAACGTCGACGTGACCGTCGACGGCGAGCCGATCTTCGAAGACGTTCCGTTCGGTGCCGCAGGAGCGGTCGAAGTCCCCGCTGACGAATACGAGTTAGAGATTCGGCCCGCGACCGGAGACAACGACGGTGACGTGGTCGCCACCTTCGATCTCGCCCCGGAAGCCGGCGTCGTCTATACCGCCTTCGCGGTCGGCTATCTCGCCCCAGAGGAGGCTCCCGCTGACGAACCGTTCGATCTCGAAGTCGTCGTCGACGCTCGATACGACGACTGACGAGATCTCGATCGTGGGTCCTTTTCGTCTCGGCGTGTTCGACGCGAGGGTCCGTGTAGCGATAGTTTTAGGCGACGACGATCCGTTCGTTACGGCATGGAGGCCGTCCTATGGTACGTGTTGACCGGTACCCGCGGCGGCCCCAATCGGGTTCGAATCCTCAGAGCGGTCGACGACCGGCCGCGGAACGCGAACCAGCTCGCCGAGCGATTGGAACTCGATTACACGACTGTGAGACATCACCTCAATGTGCTTTGCGAGCACGATATCGTCGAACGGACGGGGGACGACTACGGGACGGTGTATTATC
>CAYQWI010000432.1:0-2100 GCA_964421165.1 uncultured Natronomonas sp. | reverse complement strand
ACGTAGACGAACGAGCCGCCCGACCAGATCGCGCCGTGAAGCGCGGCGAACTTGTTGTCGCTCGGTGGAACGCACTTCGTCATGAAGTACTCTCGGACGAGCTCTTCGTGCTCTTGGACCGCTTTGTCCATGTCACAGAAGATGACGCCCTTCTCCTCCCAGCGCTCCTGCATGTTCTGATAGACGATCTCGGACTCGTACTGTGCGCCGACACCCGAGAGCGCGTTCTTTTCGGCTTCCGGAATGCCCAGCTTGTCGAAGGTGTCCTGGATCTCCTCGGGGAGGTCCTCCCAGCTCTCGGCGCCGCCGCGGGTCTCGATATCGGGACGGATGTACGGAACGATCTTGTCGATGTCGACCTCGCTCAGGTCGGGCTGGCCGGGCCAGTCGGTCGGCATCGGCATCTCCTGGAACTGCTCGAGCGCGCGGAGGCGCCGTTCGAGCATCCACTCGGGTTCGTCTTTGTCCTCGGAGATGATGCGGACGGTCTCCTCAGTGAGGCCTTTCTCGGTCTCGAAGGCGGACGACTCCTCCTTTTTGAACTCGAATCGGGCCTCGGTGTCGGTCTCTTGTAGGTGTTCTTCTGAACTCATAGATTGTAATTACGTTTGGATGGTTATAGGGTTGTGCGTAACTGGTAGTAGTTACGCCGTCTCGTAGACTTCCTCTCGGACCCAGTCGTACCCCTTGTCTTCGAGCTTCTCCGCGAGTTCGGCGCCGCCGCTTTTGGCGATCTTCCCGTCGAGCATCACGTGGACGTGGTCCGGTTCGACGTAATCGAGCACGCGCTGGTAGTGGGTAATCTGGAGGATCCCCGTCCCTTGCTCGTCACGCAGGGCGTTGATCCCGTTCGAGACGTCCTGAAGCCGGTCGATATCGAGCCCGGAGTCGATCTCGTCGAGCACGGCGATCGAGGGCTCGAGGATCGCGGCCTGCAACACTTCGTTCTGCTTCTTTTCGCCGCCCGAAAAGCCGGCGTTGAGATATCGCTGTGCGAAGGATTCGTCCATATCGAGAAGCTCCATCTTCTCCTGAAGGATCCCCTGGAACTCCGCGACGCCGACCTCGCCCTCCTCGACGTTACCCTCCATCGGGGACGTGTCGTATCCCGCATCCTCCTCGTCGTCTCCGTCCTCCTCGCCCTCGAAGAGCTCCTCACGCTCCTCGAGCTTCGCGTTGAGCGCCGTCCGGAGGAAATTCACCATCGTGACACCCTCGATTTCGGCGGGGTACTGGAAACCGAGGAAGATGCCAAGCGCGGCGCGCTCGTTCGGTTCGAGATCGAGCAGATCCCAGGTGAGCTGGTCGTCGTCGATATCGATACCCTCGAACTCGTCTTCCTCGATGTGGAGCAGTACTTTGCCGTCGGTTACCTCGTATGCGGGATGACCGGCGACGATCTTCGCCGTCGTGGACTTCCCGGAGCCGTTCGGACCCATCAGGGCGTGGATCTCCCCGGAATTGACTTCGAGGTCGACCCCGTGAAGGATCTCTTCGCCACCCTCTTCGGCGACGGACGCGTGTAGGTCTTTGATTTCTAGTGTAGCCATTGATTTCGTCTACCGTAGTATCGTACCGTGATACCCATAATGGTTTCGGGTTCTGGGTTGTTTGGATTTTCAAAACACAAAATAATTTTTCATTGAGTAAAGATACCACGTCACACGCGGACCGTCGCTCGGTTCAGACGAAGTTGCCGAGTCCCGTCTGTTCCTGTCCGCTTTCGACCTCGTCCCAAGAGATGTCCATCGCCTCCAGAATCCGAGCGATCGGCCCCTTCAGGGTCGTCTCGAGCATCTTGTCGTAATCGGGCTCGAAGGCGTCCGGGAGCTGGTCGTCGTACTCGAAACAGATGACGTCCGGATCACGCTTGAATTCCCCGTAGAGTGGGTCCCGCGACGGATCGAGATCGCGCTCGGATTCGATTTCTCGGAAGAACTCCGGATGGACCTTCTTCAGGTAGAGCCGCTTCGGTTTCGAACCGCTGGCGAAGTTCGTTCCCAAGAGTAGATTCGCGTACTTCGCCCCACGTACCTGGGCTGTCTCGGGGTCGGAGTTGTCCAGCTTCTGGCCGATCCCACCCGGGATCCCGATCGCGTC
>CAYQWI010000431.1:0-2101 GCA_964421165.1 uncultured Natronomonas sp. | reverse complement strand
CGGCGCCGAAGAGGCGCTGTTCGCCCATCTCCGCGGACACGCGTCCTCGCCGAAACACGGCGTGATCTTCACCCACGAGGCGATTCAAGGGACTCATCCACAACACCGCGGCTCGGCGGCCCGGGCTTTGGCCGGTAAGCTGACCATCGCGGCGCGAGTGGATCACTACTCCGGCGAGCGGAACGTCGACCTCGACGAGGAGTTGCGCGACCGGATCGAGACGATTCAGGCGCGTGGTATCGAATGAGCCTTCCGGACGGCGTCGATCGGCGCTCTTTCGACGGAAGCGAGTGGCTCACGACGAGCGGTGAGCCGGTGTACGGCGAACCGACCGACGGCGAGTGGCGACGGTGGGATCCCCGCCGATCGAAACTCGGGGCGATGTTCGAGATCGGGATGGACTCCGGACTCGAAGGCGGCGAAACGGTGCTGTATCTCGGCGCAGCCGCGGGGACGACGGTGAGCCACGTCGCCGATTTCGCCGGGCCGACCTACGCCGTCGAGTTCGCCCCCCGCCCCGCCCGCGACCTCCTCGACGCTGCGGAACCTCGGCCGAATCTCTTTCCGCTGTTGAAAGACGCCCGAACGCCGGAGACGTACGCTCACGTCGTCGAACCGGTCGACACGCTGATACAGGACGTCGCGACCCGCGGGCAGGCCGCAGTCGCGCTCGCGAACCGGCGCTTTCTCCGCGATGACGGGCGATTATTACTGGCGATCAAGGCCAGAAGCGAGGACGTCGCTCGCGATCCCGATTCCGTCTTCGAGGGGGTACTCGACGATCTCTCCGAAGGATACGAAATCCTCGAAACTCGCTCGTTAGGTCGGTTCCACGAGGATCACCTCGGTGTGGTCGCGACGCCGCGCTGAGATCGCCCCCGTGTTCGGCCGCGGTCACATGGTATTTAACGGCGCACGCTGAATGGGGGGACGATGGATCTGGGTTCGCGCGAGGCGTTCGATCGGATGGGGACGCTCGGTATCGAAGAGGAGTTCTTCGTCGTCGACGACGCGGGTCGTCCCACGTCCGGGTCCGACGAGCTCGTCTACGAGAACGACCCGCCCGAGATTCTGCAGGAGCGGATCGATCACGAACTGTTCAAGTTCGTGCTCGAAACGCAGACGCCGACGGTCGAATCGCTCCCGGCGGCGCGGGAGGCGGTGAACGACGTTCGGGACGCGCTCGTCGACTACGCGAGTCGACACGGCTTCTCGATCGCCGCCGCGGGGCTCCATCCGGCGGCGAAGTGGCGCGAACTGGAGCACGCGGAGAAACCCCGCTACCGGGCGCAACTCGATCGAATCCAGTATCCGCAACACCGAAATACGACGGCCGGCGTCCACGACGCCGATACGGCGGTGTGGATCGCGAACGAACTGCGGTGGTACCTGTCGATCATGCTCGCGCTCTCGGCGAACTCGCCGTACTGGTGTGGGTTCGACACCGGGCTTCACTCGGCGCGGGCGAAGATCTTCGAGGGGCTGCCGAACACCGGCGTTCCGACCGAATTCGAGAGCTTCGAGGAGTTTCAAGCCTTCGAGCGGACGATGGTCGAAACCGAGTCGATAAACGATCGCGGGGAGCTTTGGTACGACGTTCGGCCTCACTCCGAACACGGTTCCGTCGAAATTCGAACGCCCGACGGGCAGGCCGATCCAGATCGGGTCTTCGCGTTCGTCGAGTACACCGAGGCGCTCGTCGAGGATCTCGCCACTCGCTATGAGGACGGCGAGTCGGGGCACGATCAACGCCGGGAGTTTCTCGACGAGAACAAGTGGCGCGCGCTCAGATACGGCCACGACGCGGAGCTGCTCTCGAAGGACTACTCGGAGACGATCCCGCTCGGTGAACTCGTCGACCGCGAGACGAGCCGACTCGGCGTTTCGGGAATCGGCGAGATATACGAGAACGGAAGCGGTGCGGAAAAACAGCGACGTCTCCGCGAGAACGGGGGGATTAACGCCGTCTGTGAGTCGATTATTCTCGAATGAAGCGGATCGGAACGCATCGAAATAAAAGGTTATGACTCGTGCGGCCGAACGGTACGTCATTAATGCTCGAACGGACACCGATCCCCGCCTGGTCATCGGGCCCTCCACA
>CAYQWI010000430.1:0-2105 GCA_964421165.1 uncultured Natronomonas sp. | reverse complement strand
GGCGTTCGCGATTCGGCCTCACACGTACTGTTTCACGCACACGACGGGTATACGACCGATCTCCCCCTTTCGGCGTGCCTGCACGACGGCGTCCTGTTTACGTGGGAGTTCGACGGCGAACCGCTCCCCGGTGAACACGGTGGGCCGCTTCGGGTGGTCACACCACACAGGTACGCGTACAAAGGGGCCAAATGGGTCTCCGGCGTGGAGTTTCTGTCCGAACCGAAACGCGGCTACTGGGAGAAGCGCGGATACTCTGTGACTGCGAATCCGTGGGACGAAGAACGGTATCTCTAGCCCGCGACTGAGACGTTTCCGCTGCCGTTTGAAACGCTGATACGGGCGGAAAGATTAACCTATTAGCAGCCGCCGATCAAGTCATGGCCGGGCGCACGCGTGTACTACTCGTTGACGACGATCCCTCCCTCGCGGACCTCATGGCGAACCAGCTCGATGACCTCCGAGAGGAGTTCTCGATACGTGTCGAAACGGACCCGAACAATGCCCTGGAGGCCGTAGAAAACGGCGATGTTGACTGTATCGTAAGCGATCATCATATGCCGCAGATGACCGGACTCGAGTTTCTCAGGTACGTCCGGGAGCTGAATCCGGATCTCCCGTTTATTTTGTTCACTGCGCGGGGGAGCGAAGAGATCGCGAGCGAGGCCGTCTCCGAGGGCGTCACCGATTACTTCCGCAAACGTCGCGGTGCCGATCAGTGGCGAGTACTCGCGAACCGGATCGAGAACGTTTCGGCCCGATACCGCGCCGAAAAGTCGGTCCAGCGGCGCGAATCGGCACTTCGTCAACTCGCACGCACCGTCATCGACAGCGTTTCGACGCCGACCGAGGCGCTCTGTCAGCTTGGACGCGAGACCCTCGATGTCGAGTACGGAGCAGTGATTCAAAAGACGGACGTGGGAAGCGAAACGCTCGTCGAAAGCGTCGACGGGGAACTCCCGTTCGAGACCTGCGGTGGCGTCCCGCTCTCGGAGGATATCGGCGATTTGAGCGTCGACGGCGGCGGCATCGTTGCCGCGATCGGCGGTAGCGGAACCGACGAGGACCAACAGTTCTCGTCGTACATCGGAACGCCGATCTACGTCGGTGACCGTCGATACGGAACGCTTTGCTTCTGTGATCGCGGCGATCGATTCGAGTTTAGCGGCTGGGAGCGCGCGTTCGTCGAACTGCTCGGCGATTGGCTCGGACACGAGTTAACGAGTCAGTGGGCTCGCGACCAGAGCGAGGCGGTTCGATCCGCCCGGGAACGCGTTTCGGACGCTATCGAAGCGCTCGAAGAAAACGACGAAGCGACCGCCAGGGAGAACCTCGATACTATTGCCGAGTTGCTCGAGCATGGACCCCCATCGTCGACACCGGTTTCGATCGAGCTCTCTTGAGCGTCGCGTGAACGCGGCTGACAGCGTTTCATCGGCCATCACCGCAATGAGTCTAAAAGCCGACGACAGTCCGTATCGGTCACTGGTCGCGGCGTTCGGCCACACACGCCTCGATCGGTCCGATGAGTTCGTCGGCGACCGAGTACGGATCAGTCTCCTTCGTAAGTATCCGGTCGACGTAGCCGTCGAGCCCGCCGCGGGCAGCGATCTCCGCTTCCAACAGCGCCGCCGCATCGTCCCGCAGTAACGTCTTGATCTCCGCCTCGTATCGTTGTCTGGTCTGCGCTTCGAGTTCACCGCTTTCGGCGAGCCACGCCGTATGTTCGGCGATCGTTTCGAGAAACGCGTCGACGCCGTCGCCAGTTTTTGCGACCGTTTCGAGGATCGGCGGTTCCCAGCCCGCCTCGTCTTCTCTCTCCGGATCCGCGTTATCGATCGCCATCGCGTCCGCGCCGTGATGGCCGGCCATCGGCGAGTCGCTTCGCATCTGAACCATCTCTCGAAGCTCCATCACGGTTCGATCCGCCCCGTCCATGTCGGCTTTGTTGACCACGAAAATGTCGGCGATCTCCAAGATCCCGGCTTTGAGCATCTGTATATCGTCGCCGGACCCCGGCGGAACCAACACCGCGACGGTGTCGGCCGTTTTGACGATCTCGATCTCGTTTTGACCGGCACCGACCGTCTCGACGATGATCTTGT
>CAYQWI010000429.1:0-2116 GCA_964421165.1 uncultured Natronomonas sp. | reverse complement strand
CTCGAACAGGACGAGATCGACGCCGAGATACTCGAATCGATGGTCGTCTCGGAGGCGGACTTCAAGGACGCGTTAAAGGGGATCTCCCCGAGCGCGATGCGGGAGGTGTTCGTCGAGGTCCCCGACATAACCTGGGACTCGGTCGGCGGGCTCGAAGACACCAAAGAGCGTCTCAGAGAGACGATCCAGTGGCCGCTCGAGTACCCGGACGTGTTCGAATCGATGGATCTCCAAGCCGCGAAAGGCGTTCTCCTGTACGGCCCACCGGGGACCGGGAAGACGTTGATGGCGAAGGCCGTCGCGAACGAGGCCCAATCGAACTTCATCTCGATCAAGGGACCCGAACTCCTGAACAAGTACGTCGGCGAATCCGAGAAAGGCGTCCGTGAGGTCTTCGAGAAGGCCCGCGCGAACGCTCCGACCGTCGTCTTCTTCGACGAGATCGACTCGATCGCCGGGGAACGCGGACAGCGAATGGGAGACTCCGGCGTCGGAGAGCGCGTCGTCTCACAGCTCCTCACGGAGCTGGACGGGCTCGAAGAGCTGGAGGATGTCGTCGTCATCGCGACGACGAACCGACCGGATCTCATCGACTCGGCGCTCTTGCGTCCCGGGCGATTGGACCGACACGTCCACGTTCCCGTCCCCGACGAGGACGCGAGGCGGGCGATATTCGCCGTTCACACCCGAAACAAGCCGCTGGCCGATGACATCGATCTCGACGAGTTGGCTGCCGAAACCGACGGCTACGTCGGAGCGGATATCGAGGCGGTCTGTCGGGAAGCGTCGATGGCTGCGACCCGGGAGTTTATCCACAGCGTCTCCGCGGAGGAAGCGGCACAGAGCGTCGGAAACGTCCGTATCACGCGCGAGCACTTCGAGACGGCGCTCGAGGAGGTCGGACCGAGCGTCACGGAGGAAACCCGCGAACGCTACGAAACCATCGAAGAGGAATTCACGCCCGGCACAGAGCCGGACGAGCCGGAGATCAGCCGCACGTTCCAGTAGCGAAACGCTCGTTCCACCCTCTTTTCACTCGTTTCGAGCAGTTTTTGACCGCGCGGGATCCGTCGAGACGGTTGACGCCTTGGCCGATCGCTCCAGTGTATCGAGTCGGTCTGTGACTCGAACGACACGATCCGAGTCGATACAGGGACTGACGAACCGCAGCCGTTCTCCGACGTACTCGGCGAGGATCATCATCGGAAACACCGTTCGAACGCACGTCTCGTCCGCGAGATCCGAATACACCGACTCGCGGCCGAAACACAGTTCGGTCGATTCTCGGCCGTTCGCCCAGTCGCGAAACTGGTCGAGCCGTTCACAGATCTCTCTTCCGATCTCGGTTCGACGAGCGTCGCTTTCGATCAGCTGTTCGCCCCAGATGTCGACCGAATATCCCTCGATGATCCCCTCGTCGGCAAATCGTTCCAACCGATCGAGTATCGACGAGTGGTGGCTCTGACATCCGTGCGGCGATAGCGATCGAACGTATAGCGCTAATTGTGGGAGTGGTTCAGTCGGTGACTTTTCTCCTCGTTTTAATTGTGGAGTCATCTCCTCGGATTATTTTGTTATGCGCCGTGCGAGTCTCGACGCTATCGTCCCCCGTTTCGACGGTGGCGTGAAGTTGAGGTATGCGAGCACCGGTTGCGCTTTTTCAGTCAAAGCGACCGTGTTTTCGTCACGATCGTACTCCAACACACCTGCCTCCTCCAGTTTGGGCACATGCGTTTGGTATAACGAAACGTATACTTTCTTGTAGTCATCCGGAGTGCCATCCGCAGGGAGCCCTTCCTCGACTGCGACCGCTTCGGTAAGCTCAGAAAAGCTGACTTCGTCCAGCTCGTGTTCGAGATGCCGAAGCACTGCACGACGTCGACCGGCGGAAAGTAAATCAAAGATGAGATCCTCAGATAGCTCCCCACCGGCTGCCGAATCGCTACTTTCTGGCTCTGGAAGCGAATCAACCATACAATATATCCGTGTCCTACCGGTATAACCGTAGTTACACGATAGGAAACGACTAGCTCTTAATGCTGACTGTTCGGTTACGATTACTTGTCGAGTGCCTCAGCCTACCGTACTCGAAGCTTTCGATCGATTCGTTTTTTGC
>CAYQWI010000428.1:0-2119 GCA_964421165.1 uncultured Natronomonas sp. | reverse complement strand
GACGAACCGTACGACGACGACGATCTGTGGTTGCTGCCGACCGCGGAGGTGCCGGTGACGAACATGTACCGCGACGAGATTCTCCTCGACGGCGATCTCCCGATCAAACACCAGGCGTACTCGCCGAACTTCCGCCGGGAAGCGGGCGAACACGGGACCGAAACGCGGGGGATCGTCCGGGTTCACCAGTTCAACAAAGTCGAGATGGTGAACTTCGTCCGACCCGAGAACAGCGACAACCGCCTCGAAGGCCTTCTCGGTGAAGCGACGGACGTGCTCGAACGGCTCGGACTCCCGTACCGAGTATTGGAGATGTGTACCGGCGATATGGGGTTCACACAGGCGAAAAAGTACGACGTCGAGGTGTGGGCGCCGGCGGACGACATGGAGGACGGCCCCGAAGTCGGCGGACGCTGGCTCGAAGTCTCGTCGGTCTCGAACTTCGGGGATTTTCAAGCCCGCCGCGCGGGGATACAGTACCGGCCAGAACAGCACGAATCCGCCGAGTACGTTCACACCCTTAACGGGTCGGGACTGGCGGTTCCCCGCGTCGTCGTCGCGATCCTCGAGTACTACCAAAACGACGACGGAACCGTCGACGTGCCCGAAGCGTTACAGCCGTATATGGGGGGTTCCAAGCGGATCGAAGGACAGCCATCGGTCGGCGAATCCGCGCTCGGAGACAACTGATCGAGAACAAGACGGGGAAACTACTCCGATCCGAGCGCCGTGTAGGTCCGGACCCGACGGATTCCGCGCTCGTCGATCTCGAACGTATCCACGAATCCGAACCACTCCGCACCGCTCGAACGTAACAACTGTCCTTCGGCCGCAACTCGCCCGCCTTCGTCGTCGAAATACATCGCTTCAAGCGAGTGTTCTGTATCCCTGTCGGGACGCTCATCGCGCATGAACGAAACGAACGCGTCGCGCCCTTCGATCGTTCGATCCGGACGGTAGTGGACGAAGCCATCGGTCAACACGTCCCCGAGCGCTCCGTACTCGTCGTCGTCGATCGATCGGTAGTACGTCCGAACGATCGCTTCGCGGTCCATATCCGGTATGGAGTCCACAAACGGATATAAACCACTCATCGAGCTCGACGGTCGAGATCGATTTCGCAGCATCGACAGTCCCGAGCGGCTTTTATATACCGACCGGCAAGCGGTACCGTGGAGTTACACGTCCGGTACGAAGGGGATGACGACCCCAAGAAATGTTCAGCGAGAAAGCTCGGGAGGTTCGATCTGGCGACGCTACACCGTTCAGTCCGATCGACGCCGTCCGGGATCGTTCTCGATCCGTACGCCGATCGGGCGCTCTCGCCGGCGGACGGGCGGAGTAACGGTGGAAGCGGAACCGCTGACCGCCTCGTCGCCCTCGATTGCTCCTGGGAGACCGCAGAGGCGGAAGCGTTCAAGCTCGACGGACCGCACCGCTCGCTCCCGTTTCTCGTCGCCTCGAACCCGGTGAATTACGGAACGCCGTTCCAACTCAACACGGTCGAAGCCTTCGCGGGCGCGCTGTGTATTCTCGGTCACCGAGCACAGGCCGAAGAGATCCTCGGGAAGTTTCGCTGGGGACACACGTTTCTGGAGTTGAACGATGAGCCGCTCCGTCGGTACGCCGACTGCGCCGGTTCGGCGGAAGTGGTGAACGTGCAATCGGAGTATCTGGACGGCTGATACGGACTGTCGTAGTCGTTTACCGGTGATCGTCCGCCCTCTCGGCGATCACCGGTAAATCGTTACAACGGTTCGTATGAAGGAGCGTTCGACCGGGAAGGTGTCAGGTTTATATTTCAGGACGGGACCAGCCGCGAGTATCGTGTGAGAGCCACCCCGCGGCGAACACGACGGGAGTCCGACGCACCGCCGCGGGTAGAACGAGCGTCGGCTGTCAGCCCAATCGAATCGGGTCGTCCGTCGGTTCGATCGCCACCGAAACCTCGTCCCCGATCGAAAAGTCGTGCCCGTCGTGAAAAACGATTTTCGCGCCGAACGGCGTCTGCGATGCAAACAGCGACAGACCGGTCGCACGAGCGTCGTCAGCGAACACCGCGACGCTGTCCCACGTGACGTCGCGCCCCTCGGCGGTCCCGATACTCGTCCCGAGGAGG
>CAYQWI010000427.1:0-2131 GCA_964421165.1 uncultured Natronomonas sp. | reverse complement strand
GTCGGGCTTCGCCCGACTGCTTGCGGGATCTCCGATCCCGCTCTGTTCACGACGGGGAGGAGGTCACCAGATGTCCACACCCGTACGTTCGGGTATCTCTATCACAAAATTTCCAATCTCTGCCGAGAGAAAATAACGTCTTCTGGAAGATTCAAGGCTAAAACCTCGCCCCTCAGCGCGGGAGGATGTCAAACGTCGATCACTTTCTCAACCGTCGCCCGCTCGTGGAAGCCGCGCGCATACGAGCCGATATCAACCCGGTCAGCTTCGACGGCGTGGAGCGCCTCCATCGTCGACGGACTGACGGTCGGAGACAACAGAAACGACGCACCGCCGGTTGCGGTCCGGGACAACAGCCAGTCCGTTGTGGTCTTGATCCGCCGCCACCGCGTGTCGGTTCGGACGACCGCTGCTCGCCAGGCGGTCTCGCGGGCGCCACGCAGCGTCGACGCCGACCACCGTTCGTCGAGCCCAGCGATGCTTTTTCCGATCCGCGAGAGTCCGGGTGCATACTGCTCTGCAAGGAGCTCTCGCTGGATGATAACCAGCCGGGCAAGGATATCGTCCACGCGACGGTGGTCGGCGTACTTCGACTCGCGGTCCGGATCGAGACCGACGTCAGAGAGCGTCAACGCGAGATCGTGAACGATGTGAGCATTAATGCCGAGGAACGCATCCTGGATCACAAGCGCGTCCCCTCGAATCGCGGTGCCAAACGCGACGATCCACGGATCGGGCACCTGGGTATACGTACCGGTTTCGAAGCCGCGGAAGGCCCGTCGGTAGTACTCCGCGAAGCGAACGAGATAGCGGCGCATCCACCCAGGGTCGTCGAACTGACCCGCGTCGATAGCGCTCGCGGTGTGTTCTGTCATCTCCGTGTAGACCGTTAGGAAGATAGACCGGCGATCGTCTCGTTCGACGAGCCGGGCCTCGAGCTCTCCAAGCTGCTCGATGACATCATCGACGGACACGTACGGCTCGGCGACAAGCTCGATGAGATCAGGATTCGCTGCCCCCCCGACTGTGAACTCCGTTGGGTCCAGTCGGATCCCGCGTCCCAGCCGACGGATGGCGTCGGGATCGAACCACCACGGGGAAACGGTCCAAACACTCATCGCCTACTCAGTAATCTACCCCACGCGTATTGGCTCTATCCTTCTGACAAGTATCAACCGCAGAAGTACAGTTAATTACTCTGTCGACGATACGTTGCCGGACCTACAGCGCGGTGGGACGCGCGTGGGACCGATAACACGCATCTCTCGAGAACGCGGGTTTAAGAGTCTCGTCCGCGTACGCTCAGTATGGTTGACAATAACTGGCTTACTCGAATCGACCGGCTGTGGATGGTCATCGGTGGGTTCTACTTGATTGGGTACCTGTACCGGTATATCTCAGCTTTAAAAATCCTCTCTGAGAGCGTTGGCGACTCTCCCGCTCCGTATCCGCGGCACTGGCCGCTGGATTTCGTTGCGACCGGGATGGCCGGCGGCGTTCCGTTGTTTCCGGGTTTCCGCCGAACGACGGAGTTGACGCGGGCAGCGGCCGTCGAGACCGCTGAGACCGTCGAGCCGGGGGCGCCGGGATGAGTCGCATCGCCCGCATCATGGCTCGCGCTCCGTGGGCCCCCCTCAAGCGGGGGTTCCAGCGCAGGATACGCCGGCAGTTCTTCCGTCTCGAGGGGGATCACCCGTACCAGCTCCTCGATTCGGATTACCAGCACGTCAAGGAGGTGCTCGCCCGGAACCACTTCGCAACGTGGCACGTGATCTCGTACTACTACGTCCACGACGCGTTCGGCGGTGAGGTGCTCAACATGCGTCGCATCGAGTCGCTCGACCATGAGGGTCGATTCTGGCAGACCCACGTGCGCGGATTCTCACACTCCGACGGATTCGTCGTCTGCCCGCACTTCGAGCTCTGTCCGGTCGAACATCCCGCTAGCCATCTCGACAAGGTCGGCCTCAACGTCCCCATCGGGATGCGGACCACGACGGCGCTGTGGGAGGCGAACGGCATCGACGTTCTCGAGATGTCGAGCTCTCAGGAACCCCCACCGACAGAGATCTCCGCCTGAAGCTCCTCGAGTCGGGATTTTGCGTCCTCGTCGACTTTCACTGCCGTCGCC
>CAYQWI010000426.1:0-2142 GCA_964421165.1 uncultured Natronomonas sp. | reverse complement strand
AGTCCTTGTCCTCCATGACCTCGTAGTCGAGGAACTCGACGGTGGCGCCGACCGACTCCGGTTTCACGGAGACGACCGGAACCGGCGAGAACCGAACCGTGCGTTCGGTGACGCTCCCGAGCAGGTATCGCCTGAGGCCGGTCCGGCCGTGCGTCCCCATCACGACGACGTCGATGTCCGCCTCCGCGACGTACCCGGCGATCGCCTCGTGCGGTCGGCCGCTCCGCGTGGCCGCGACGACTTCCACGCCGGCGGCTTCGCCCCGATCGCGCACGTCGTCGATCGGTGACGACTCGTTCTCGCCTCCGTCAGAAGTGACGTGAAGCGCGTGGATCGTCCCGCCGACTTCGGTCACGAGATCGATCGCGTGTTCCGCGGCGGCCTCGGCCCCCTCGCTCCCGTCTGTCGGGACGAGGACGTTATCGACCTCGAAGTCGGTGACGGTATCCTGGTGAACGGTCACGACGGGAATCGGAGACTCCTGAAGGACCTGTTCGGCCACGCTGCCGAGCAGGAACCGGCCGAGCCCCGTCCGGCCGTGTGTCCCCATTACGACGACATCAACGCCGCGCTCCTCGGCACAGTCGATGATCGCTCGGTGGATCGCCGCTTTTTCGTCGTCGATGATCTCGGTCTGTGCGGTGAGACCGGCCTCGGTCGCGATCCCCTCGATGTCCTTTAGAGCCTGTTCCGCTCGCCCTTCGCTGCCCTGCTCTTGAACGGAGACGATGGTCAGATCAGCGCCGAATAGTTCGGCCATCCGCACGGCGACGGTCCCGGCTCGCTCCGCCACTTCGCTCCCGTCCGTCGGGACGAGGATCTCGTTGTACATACAGGGAACTACAGTCTCCGTCCCATATCAAACCCCTCGCCGTTCTCCCGAACGGGGACACACCCGGAAGTGCCGACGGCCGACAGCGCGGCTTTCCTTATCACCCGCGGACCATCATCTGCGTTGTTCAGATCAACCGCCGCGGTTCGATGTCGAGCCCCCGTTTGAGAAGCCCGATCGTGTAGATGTTCTGCTCTCTCATACGTCTCGCGAGCGCTGTACTGAGGAGACAGGCGATCGCGAGCGGCGCCACGATAAGCGGGTCACCCGTCAGCTCGTAGACGATGACGATCGACGTCAGCGGGGCGTGGGCTGCCCCGGCGAAAACCGCCCCCATGCCGACGGCGGCGTACGTCGTCGGATCGGCAACGAGAGAGGGGAACGCGTCCTGGACGATCATTCCGTAGGCACCACCGGCCATCGCGCCGATGAAAAGCGCTGGTGCGAAGATCCCGCCGGATCCCCCGCTCCCCAGGGTGAGACTCGTCGCGATCAGCTTTGCGATCCCGAAGAGAATCAGGATCTCGAGGGAGAACACTCCGAAAAGCGTGTCCTGAATCACCGGATATCCGGTCGCGTGAACCTGCGGAACGTACAGTGCGAGGACGCCCAGACAGAGCCCACCCAGCGCCGGCTTTGCGGCGACGCCGACCGGGAGTCGATCGAAGGCGTCCTCTATCGAATACAGCGTCGTTATATAGACCAACGCGACCACCGCACCCAAGATGCCGAGCCCCACGTAGGCGATCACCTCGAAGTAACTCACGACCTCGATCCCCGGCACCGAAAATATCGGCTCAGGCATCCCGATAATGACGTTCGCAACCACCGTTCCGACGACGGAGGCGACGGCGATCGGCGGAACGTTCTCTCTCGTGACCCGTCCGAGAAGCACCTCCAAGCCGAAGATCAAGCCACCGATCGGGGCGTTGAACGTCCCGCCGATGCCGGCTGCGGCACCGGCCGTCAACAGGATCTTCGTCTCCACGACAGATAGGTCGAGTCGCTGGCCGACGACCGAGCCGAACGTCCCGCCGATCTGGACGATAGGTCCCTCGCGGCCCGTCGCTCCCCCGGAGCCGATACAGATCGCGGAAGCCAGCGCCTTCGCCGGCGCTATTCGGGGAGAGATCCGCCCCTCGCGTCGGTCCATCGCTTCCATGACCTCGGGGACGCCGTGACCGCTCACCTGTCCGCTTCCGTATTTGACGATCAACCCGACGAGTACACCGCCGATGGCCGGGGCGAGGATCCGATAATACCAGGGGAGAGCGACGACCGATTCGACGAGAACGTCCTGGGATCGCACT
>CAYQWI010000425.1:923-2147 GCA_964421165.1 uncultured Natronomonas sp. | reverse complement strand
CGTCGGCGTACTGTTTGATCTGGCGGGCCAGATGCGGGCCGATTCCGCAACCGGTACCGCCCCCGAGACCGAGACAGAGAAACACGAAGTCGATCGAGTCGGACGTTGTCGGGGTCGCCGCCTCATCCTCATCCTCGGGAGAGGGGGGTGCACCACCGAACCGACGATCGAGTAGGTTCTGGACCTCCGTATCGTACTGTACCATCACCTCGTCGGCGGCTACCGGATCCCGGCCGAATCCGCCCGTAACCATCTCTTCGAACCCCGGTTCGGACCGTTCGACGAGACCGTGTTGCTCGGCGATCCCGTACTGGTTTTCCTCCGGCACGTTACTCAGATTCTCCAGATCGCGGATGGTCGAGTTGAATACCAGCGGCGTCCCGAGCGTCGAAATATCGGGACTGCTGAACAGACCGAGCAGCGAATCGTCGGTGTACTCGAAGAGCGCATCGACGATCGCACCCCCCGCCTGTCCTGCCCCCACGAACAAGTATGTCATTGACTCACGGCGGTCGGTTTTCGTCGTTCGATCAAATAAGTATCGGTTCCGCCAAAAGTATCACCGTTCGTATTCTTATCCCCTGAGCCGTCGGAGCATCACGCTGTACTCGTTGCGCTCGTATAATTCCTCGACGTGATCGAGAACCGCATCGGCGGCCAACAGCACGCCTGCGGCGCGTTCGGGATGTGAACGGAGTGCCTGTTCGGCATCGGCCGAAAGCTCCTCGGCGAGCCCGAGGAAATGCTTCGGGATCGAATGGTTGTGATCTGGTCGAACGGAGACGAACTCGGAATCGATCTCTTCGATTCGTCGCTGGACGCTCTCAAGCATCTCGTCGCCGTCCTCGCTCGCCGTTCCGGACATCGATCTGGAGAGTCTCGGCAGCAGCGTCCGATCATAAAAGGAAATCTCCTGATAGATCGCGTACAGCTGAATATCGTCGACCGTCTCGGAGTCATCGATCAACGCCTCTAGCTCCCGAACCCGATCCGCCAGGTGGCTGTACACCGGTGTATCCTGACTTTCGAGTTCGCGATCCAGCGACTCGAGTCGACGTTTGACGTCTCGGGTGTTGATCTCCGAGAGCATCTCCCGGGTTTCGGCGTACTCCTCTAGCGTCTCCACACTTTCGCGGATCGTGGCCTCCAGTTCCGACTCGTCGTTCGGAGCCCGAAGTCGATCGATCAGTTTGCGCCCTAGCTCGCTGGATGGACGGAGACGTC
>CAYQWI010000425.1:0-913 GCA_964421165.1 uncultured Natronomonas sp. | reverse complement strand
CGGATCCGACGGCGACGGACGGTTCGGTGACGACCACGTCTCCGGACTCCAGCGCGGTCGCGAGTTCGGAAACTCGGTCCTCGGTGTCGCCGTTGCGGAACGAGACGGCATCCGACCGCGCTGCCTGCGAACAGATCGTTTCGACGTCACCGATGATCTCGTCGTGTTCGCTCTCTCGGCGATCGATATCACGGTTCAACTCGACCAGCCGGCCAACGAGCGGTTCGACCGCAGCCGGTAGACGGCCACGCTGACTTTCGAGGTCCTGTTTGATGTTTTCGTACACCGTCGTCGAAGACCGACGCTCGAGTGGGGCAAGCGCTTCGGAAACTTCGGATGCGGTTTCCAGTCGTTCGATCGCCTCCTCGAGAGCCGACCGGACATCGGCTTCATCGGCCGATTCGTCCCCGAGAGCGCGGCAGAGCTGTCGCGCAGCCGAGGAGTTCGGTTCCGTTCGTCGCTCGATCGCATCCGCGACATCGACAATCGCGGGTGTCGCCGTTTCGGGTTCCACTGTCTCCTCTTCACTTTCCGCTGACGGTGTCTCCGCGCCGGGGTCGAACGGAGATTCGGTCCCACAGGACGGACAAAAAGCTGCGTCAGCATCGATCTGATCACCGCAGGCGAGACACGGCTCTTTCGGTTCGGGGTCCGGCTTTGTCTGACTGTCACCGGCTGACGCGTTCGATGTCGCCATGTCCCCGTTTTGGGCCGTCGAACCGGTCTGTGTGTCCGGACTCGTCTCCGTCTGTTGGACCGCGGTCTGTCCCATCGACGTATCCCGGCCGGCTTTGACGTTCCGTAGCTGTTTTCGGACCTCGCTGATCGCCGCATCGACGGTCTCAGTTACTCCAGAACCGACCTCTATCGATTCCCCACCCGCGGTTCGGATCTCCATCGTCGAGTAGTTCCC
>CAYQWI010000424.1:0-2156 GCA_964421165.1 uncultured Natronomonas sp. | reverse complement strand
ACGGTCGGATGTTGTCACGATGTGTCGAATGGACGGATGTACTTATACGACCTTAGAGAGCGTCATAGAGACCTCTGGGCTCGTTGCCTATCTAAGTCCTGTCTGGACTCGCGGGCAAGATACGGGTGCATAATCAGCACGATTCAGGCCCTAGTTAAACCCGTTTATACCCCCTGATCAACCAAGTGAATAAGCTATGGAGTTCGTTTGAGTACCGTTCACATGGAAGGGATTCTAAACGAAAAAACCAACACGGTCCACAAACGGGAGCCCGGAAGAACAGCTCTGAAAACCCCCTGTGGGATCGCGTACACCGTTCCACAAGACCAGCTCCGTCAAACGAACATTGACCAGCTTGTCACGACCACGACGACCACGAAATGCGGTCGGTGTTTCGACGATGGGAGTGGCTACTGAGTTGAGCACGCCGGTTAGAACGGGGCGCCGCATCGTATCCACCCAGGATGGCAATACCGACCTGATGCTGACTACACTCTCTCACTCCCCTCCTCTCCAAGCTCTGTCAGGAACCGAGTGCAAGAAACACCGCGCGTCTCTCGCACGGGGTCCGTTCCGGAAACGGTCTCTCAGATCGGTTGCTACAGGAGGCAGATACGTCGTCGATGTAGGTAAACAGTTATTAATCTATATTTAACGGTAATAAGTCTCTTTTTAAAGACGGTGGAACCACGTCTATGGATGTTGAGCAGTTTCGCTATGTAGCAGAAAAAGAGGACTCGTTAAGCATGGCAGTTGTTAGCGCAGTTGCAGAGGCCCACCATGAGGATGTCATAGAGCAGGACTGGATAATAAACAACGACATCAATACTGATGCGTTAGACGGCCTCTTCCAAGATGGACATCTGAATATGACGCTCCGATTTGAGGCGGATACGACGACGGTCACGATCGACGCCGACGAGCAGGGAAATCCCGTCATCGACATCGAATCACACCGCTGAGGTCGTTTATTACCGTATTTATCTCATATGGGCGACCCAGCGGAACGCATCCAACTGTCCGTCACCGATGCCGGCACCGCTGGCCGATAGATCGTCATTTATAATTGCGTGTTCGGTTGAACGGCCATGACGGACACGTTCCACACCACCGGCGCGCTTCGCGAGGCCCTCAACGACGAATCCTTTTCACGGCCGCCTGCGCTCGTGGCCAACGCCCACGTAACGGGACTCAGCGTCGCCCGCGCACTCGAAAAGGCCGACGTTCCGGTGATCGCGATCGATCGAAGCCCCGAGGGCGTCGCGCCGCCGTCGAACACCGTCGATTACGCCGGTCGGGTGACGTACCCGCTCGACGACGCCGAGGGGTTCAAAAGCGACGTCGAATCGATCGTCGAGGCGGTCGGACGGGACGTCGTCGCCTTCGCCTGCATGGACGAGTGGGTCCACGCCTTCGCCGAAACCGAACCGGCGGGCGTTCGGCTGCCGTTTTCGGATGCCGCGACGATCGACCGCGTGCTCGATAAGGAGTCGCTGTACGCGAGTGCGGAGGAACTCGGCGTCCCGTACCCCGAGACGTACCGGCTGAGCGAGACGGCGCCCGAACGCGCCGCGGAAAAGCTCGGCTTCCCGCTCGTTGTCAAACCCGCCCGCAAACGGGAGTTCGAGGAGGCGATCGGAACCAACGTCGTCGAGGTTCACGACAGCGAGGAGTTCGACGAACTCGTCGCGGCCGCACGGGAGGCGGGGATCCGGATCATGGCACAGGAACGTGTCGACGTCGATCAGGGCCGCGATCACAGCGTCGGCTCATACGTTCCGCCGGACGGTGGCGCGGACGAGGCACTCGCCTTCGTCGGCAACCCGTCGGTCCGCTATCCGCTTTCCTTCGGAACGTCGACGCTCGTCGAACCCGCCTCGCTCCCGTCGATCGAAGCACACGCCCTGACCATCCTCGAAGACAGCGGCTATCACGGCATCAGCGAGGCGGAGTTCGTCTACGACCGAAACCGGGAGACGTACGTCCTTCTCGATATCAACACCCGGCCATGGAAGTGGATCGGACTCCCGGTGGAATCCGGTGTGAACCTCCCGCTTGCGGCGTACGCCGCCATGACAGAGGCGACCTACGAACCGGAACCGGACCGGAGTACCCGATGGGTGTATCTGCGGGATTATCTGGCGTTGCTCGCTGGT
>CAYQWI010000423.1:0-2172 GCA_964421165.1 uncultured Natronomonas sp. | reverse complement strand
ACTCGCTTTCGACGTTCGGGTTCTCGACGTTGAATCCCTTCCCCTGGAGCCCGCCCTCGAAATCGAGAACGGAGCCGCTGATGTACTTCTGACTCGCGGGATCGATGAACACGCGGAGTCCCTTGTGTTCCGTTACGGCGTCGTCTTCCTCCGGTTCGATATCGAACCGAAGCCCATACGAGAGACCGGCACAGCCGCCCTGTTGGACGAACAGCCGGAGGCCGGCCTCGTCGGTATCGTAGCCCTCGTTTTCGATCAGCGAGAGGGCCTGCTCGGCGGCGTCCTCCGTCACCCGGACCGGGTCCTCTGACGTTTCGACGCTCTGGCTCATACGACACTATACCGTGGCCGTATGAATAACCCTGACGCCTCCGCTTTTAAATGACCCGCCGTCTTTGCCCCGGTCCGGACCGGTGGGGCGGACTAACACGGGTGCCACAACCGTTTTATTTATACTTGTCCTATGTTCGGTCGTATTATGAACAAACACTTCGAAGACGCAAAATACTACATGAAACGTGCCGGAAAAACCGCAAAAGAAGGCGTTTCCGAGGAACTGGAACCCCTTCGCGAACGCGTGAACACGCTCATCGATCGGGAGGAAGCCGAGCCCGAACCCGGGCGGTTCGATCAGGTCCGCGAGGAGCTCAACGAGCTTCAACAGAAGGCCGAAGGCGAGACCAGAGAGGCGATCGCGAACGCCCGAGAGCGGATCGACAACTACCGGAGCGAGCGGAACGACGCGGAGGCTTGAAAAGGGTTAAGTCGGGGGCGGCGATATCTTCGGTCCGTGGGTCGGTGGTCTAGGTCGGTTATGACACCTCCTTCACACGGAGGAAGCCGGCGGTTCAAATCCGCCCCGACCCATACGATTCTGCGAGGAACGGACGTGACGAGCGAATCGCACGTCCGGCGGATTTGAACCCTGAACGTCGCGCGCAGCGAAGCGAGCACGTCGTTCTCCGGTTCAAAATCCGCCCCGACCCATACGATTCAGTGAGGGACGGGTGTGACGGATATGTTGCCTGCTTGGAGATTCGGGACGGCGAATCGGCTCTACCGTGAGACGATTCGACCGACCGGCGCTATTATCCACCGGGAGACGTATCCTTCAGTATGCGAGCAGCACGGTTCGTGACCATCTGCTTCGTTTATAGCGGTCTGATCCTTTTGGCACAGTATCTGACTGTTTATCGCCTCTCGTTGGAACTGGCCGGGCTCGCACATCTCGGGGTCGGACTCTCGATTCTGGCTGCCGGACTCTTGAGACTGCGAAGGCCGGAAGAGGAGGCTCGGAACCCGGGAGAATACGGGTTTTTGGCCCACGGGCTGGCGGTGCTTTCTGGTCTCCTTACGGTCCTCTTCGTCGGACAGCTCTTGTTGTTTTAAACAGCGGGATCCTCGCCGTCGCCCAGCCCCGTCTGTACCATCTCCGTCCCACACTCCGGACAGGACAGCTCCATCCCCTCTTCGCTCGCGTTCTCGTTCAGGCGCGACTCCCGTCGGTTGTACGCCCGCTCGCCACACGAGGGACACTCGTTGAGCGTTTCGACGTCGTTGCTGCCGAACGGCGCGCCGAGGGCGAACCCCTCGAGCGGCCCGTCCCCGTCGTTGTACCCGTGCTGGAACTCGCCGGGGGCGAAACGGATCATCTCCCCCGCTTCGACCCGAACGGGGCCATCCTCCGTCTCGAAACGCGCCGTCCCCGACTGGACGTGGAAGATCTCCTCTTGATCGTAGTGGGTGTGATACCCGCCCGAGAAGGCCTCCCCGGGCTCGAGTTCGAAGTAGTTGATCGCGACGTCACTCGCGCCGAGCGCGAGCCCGACCCGGTACCCCCCAGGCGTGTTCGGGTTGGGGTTGTCGTACTGTTCGGCCTCGTCGACGGCGACTTTCTCCATACCGCCGCCGTCGATCCGAACGCTCTTGGAGTTGTCGCCGGTCGAGAGACTACCGTTCGGACGCGCCGGTCTCGCGGTAGGCTCGATCCCGTTTCGCCCAGACGTCCGGTAACTCCTCGCGGAGATCGACGAACAGTCCCGCGAGCGTCGCGTACTGTGCGGCGGCGTCCTCGCGGGGACGGTACTCCCGATCGTGAGTCACCATTCCGTCGGCGGCCGCCTCGATCGATCCGAAGGTATCCTGCGCGACACCGAGCACCATCGCCGCCCC
>CAYQWI010000422.1:0-2208 GCA_964421165.1 uncultured Natronomonas sp. | reverse complement strand
TCGGTCACTGACGGGACGTACACGTCCCCGTCTAACTTTTGCACCAGCGTTCCGAAGTCGTCCGTTTCGGGATCTTCTATCCGCGATTCGACTAACTTCTCGATTTCTTCGTAGTGCCATCCGTCGTCGTCTTCGTACCAGATCTTTGTCTCCGGATGGAAACAATTTCTGCGCTTCGCGGCGTGAAAGTACGGATGAGCGTATCCGACGGCGGCCGACGTGAAACCTATAACTCTCCCGACAACTGCGGCGGAGGTGTGGGGTGCCATCCCGAACACCAGCTCGCCGACGAGGTCGTCGCGCGTCTCGAGTTCGTAGTAGCGATCCAGCCCGTAGTACTGCTCGAGGAGGTCGTCGACGAAGTCGGCGGTTCGCATCATGTGTTCGGCCGCGCCGTCCGACAGCACCACGTCCTGAACCCGCAACTCGACCAGCTGATCCTCGTGGGTCAGCGGCTGGCCGTGGATGTCCGTCTCGTACCCGAGCCCCTGTAACTGGTCGACCGAAACGTCCAGCTCGGCGGCTCTGACGGACGTGACGGGCAGATCCGTCATGTCGTATCTGACGGTGCCGTCTTTGAACGAGGAGACGCCGTTTTTGGCTCGCAGGACGCCTTTCTCGATCGGTTCGGGGACTTTGTGCTTCGAGGAGAGCCCCTTGACGCCTTTCAGCACGTCGAAGGCGTTCTCGCGCTCGCCGACGCTTTCGAGCGCCGATCGGTACTCCTCGTTGACGTCGATCGTCTTTCGCTGGACGGCGTCGGCCTCGCTTTCGCACTTCGGACAGATCGCTCGCCCGGCCTCGTCGGGTTCGACGTCGATGTCACACTCGTGACAGACGTAGTGTGGCTCGGTGACGGCGTCACACTCCGGACACCGGGCCCGAAACGTCGACGCGTCGCAGGCCGGACAGCGCCGCCGGCCGACCTGCGCTTCGATCTCGCCGGGGGTATCCCGCATCGTGTCGGCGTGTTTCGCGGCGTCGGCGACGTTTCGCTGTGATCCGCCCGCCTCGCCGATCGGAAACAGCGTGTGGACGGCCGGCGAGAGATCTCGCTTTTCGGATTTCTCGGGCCGGCCCATCCGACAGCCGATCCGGGTCGGCGCGCGCTCTCTGAGATCGAACGGGGCGACCTCGCGGACGGCTTTCATCGCGTTGTGTCCGCCGTCCCACGCGCGAGCTTCCGCTGAGAGATCGCCCCACGTCCGTTCGAGGTCGTCTGTCAGACCGAGCGATCGGACCAGCGGTACCGCGTCGGGTATCGTCAGCGTCTCTTCGCCCTGTTCGTGTTCGACGAGCAGCACCTCCAGTGCCTCCCGGACCGGGTCGGTGTTCTCTACAACGAGTGTGCGATCGCTCTCTGCCACCGGACGCTCCATGGCCGCTCCGTCCGCTTCGGCCCAGTTGCCGTCGCCCGCCGCGTCGGCCAGCGCCTCGAACCGTTCGACGTCCAGATCGTGCCACAGGTAGGTGTACTCTGGATGCAGCGGGGCGTCGTACTCCGCTACCCACCGGAGCGCCTGCTCGGCGTCCGGATGCTCGAGATCGATCCGGGGCGCGTCTTCGAGCGCCTGTACGTCCGCACCCGCCGCCTCCATATCCCGCTTCCACCACTCGGAAGCGTAGCCGGCGGGCGATAGCGGGTGATTGTTCTCGACGAACTCGCCGTAGTTGACGAGGTACTCGCCGATATCGAGGATCGCCTCGACGCCGTTTCTGATTTCGAGTGCCTCCGCCGGATCGTCGATCCGGCGAACGTCCCCGTTCGCGAGTTTGACGGTCGGCCCTTCGATCGTATCCACGGGGATGACACCGGCGGCTTTGCCGGGGCGTTCGGTTTTGATCTGTGTGCCGGCCGCGAGAAAGTCGTCGATGAGATGCATCGTCGCCGGATGGACGCCGGCGGTCGCGAACCCGTGGTTACGCGAGCGACCGTATCGGAGCCGAAAGCCCCCCGCCTCGGAGGGATGACCGAACACCGGCCGGCCGGCGATGAGATCCCGCAGGAATTTCTTGCTCGGCTCCGGGCGAAGCGGGCCGTCGGGGTCGTCCGTTCCCGCGCCTTCGTCGTCATCGTCCGAGCTGTCGTCGTTTTCGTCGCCGCCGTCCTCCGTCCCCTCCGTGTCGTCCGTCGCCTCGTCCGAGTCGTCGCCGTACGTCCCGTCGATGAGGTCTTGGAGCCACGGCCAATCGACCTCGTCGAGCTGG
>CAYQWI010000421.1:0-2214 GCA_964421165.1 uncultured Natronomonas sp. | reverse complement strand
CTCCGAAACGATCGTCGACGGCTCGCGCTGGAGGCGCTTCGAGAGAACGGCGGAAGTGCGGACGTGAGTGATCTGGCCGAGATCGTCGCTGCTAGGGAGGTGGGGACGGATCCGGCACCGCGAGACAAACGCCAGTCGGTGTACGTTTCGTTACATCAGACGCACTTGCCGAAGCTGGATTCGCTCGAGGTCGTCAGCTACGATCCGAACGACAGAAACGTCCGGCTCAATGAGCGGATCGAAGACGTCGAGGTGTATATGGAAGTAGTTCCACAGTACGGGCTTTCGTGGGGCGAGTTTTACTTCAGCTGGGCCGTACTGGGACTCCTGACGATGATCGCTGTTCATGTCGACGTTCCGATACTATCTCTCCTCGGTACGGCCACCGTGGCAGGGGTGTTCTTCTTCGGGACGATGATCGCTGCGTCGTATCACGTCTACAGCCAACAGGATCGGATTCCGTTTCAACGACTGCTCGAGTAGCGACGGCCGCAACGACTGCTCGAGTGGTGACGAACTCTCCTACGGCGCGAGCGCGTCGAGCGTCCGACGCCGTTCGTCTTCATCCATTCCGTCGAAAAAGCCGATCTGGACCGCGTCGACGGCGTCGATCGCCTCGAACCGTTCGAGCTGTGTTCGGGCCGTTTCGGGCGTTCCGGCGGCGACGACCTCGTCGAGCAGTTCGTCGGGTACGGCCTCGATCGCGCCGTCTTTGTCCCCGTCGAGCCACGTGTCGCGGACCGTCTCGGTCGTTTCTTCCCATCCGGCATCCGCGATCGCTTTCCGATAGAACGGCCCGTAGAGTGCGATCATGAATGCGATCTGGGATTTGGCGTGCTCTCTGGCGACCTCGGCGTCTTCGAGCGCACAACACCGGATCGTGTAGGCGACACGGATATCGTCGAGGCGTCGATCGCCGAGGTCCGCCCCTCTCCGGAGGTCCTCGATGCGGTCGAGGAGGCCGTCGTACGGGAGTAGCTGTGGGACCCAGCCGTCGGCGAACCGCCCCGTCATCTCCGTCGCTTTCGGACCTAACGCCGCCACGTCGACCGGTGCCGGATTCTCCGGGGGCTCACACCCCAGCGCGAGCCCGCCCGGCGTGTACACGTCGCCGTCGTAGTCGAGTCGTTCGCCCGATTGGACCTGACGGACGATCTCGATCGCTTCCCGGACACGTCGGAGCGGCCGATCGAAAGAGAGCCCGTGCCACTGTTCGGCCAGTGCGGGCGAGGACGCCCCGATCCGGAGTCGAAAGCGGCCGTCACTTACGTCTTGCATCGTCACCGCAGTCTGTCCGAGAAGCGACGGGGAGCGTGAATACGGGGAGAGAACGTCGTTCGTGATTCCGATCGTGTCCGTTTCTCTCGCGATGACTGACAACGCCATCGGAACGTTCCATCCGGTCGTTTCCCCGGTCGTAACGAACCCATACCCGAGCGATTCGGCGTACTGGGCCAACTCGACGGCCTCGGAGACGCGACCGTATTGGCTCAACGGGAGCACCACGTCCCGGCTGATCTTCCGTGACATATCCCGATAATCGCCGGTCGGCTACATCAAAGCACCCATCGGGGAGATACGCTTCCCCATCGGAGAGTATAGCTATCCTACTATCGAACTGCCGTATCGGCCACCGCTAGCCAACAAACACATATCCCTTGGTGACACAGTTGGGCCATGAAACGACGGGATATTATCGCTGGAGCAAGTGGACTCGTTCTCGGGTCCGTCGCCGGCTGCCTCGGCGTGGTCGGCATGGACGAACACGAAGCGTCGCCCGCCGGTGTGGATCCGGACGTTCGCGACGAGACCGGGTACGAACAGACGAACGTAGACGAGCTCGTCGTCCGGGAGTCGTTCGAAGCGGCCGGGATCTCCGAGGAGATCACCGTTCGAAACTTTCTGACAGAACACGAGAAATCGATCGATCTCGGACCGATCGGTAGCGTTCAGGCGGCGGCGTTTATGATCCTCACCTCACCACAGATCTCGATCGCAGGACGGGAACTCAATCCGATAGAAGAGATGTCGTCCGACGAGCTGATCGAGCTGATCGAAGCCGATTTCGACGGGATCTCCAACGTCAATCACGTCTCCGACGGCGACGTTGCGATTCTCGATCAGGAGACGACCGAATCCGTCTTCGAGGCCGACGCGGAGTTCGAGGGCAGAGCCGTCGACGTGTACATCCACATCTCCGAGAGCATTCGGACG
>CAYQWI010000420.1:0-2216 GCA_964421165.1 uncultured Natronomonas sp. | reverse complement strand
CGCCGGCGACGAGGGTGTGTCTGAACACCAGAGGGTCGCCGGCCTCGTAGTCGTCTTTCAGCCGGTAGTCGATCGTCGGCGGGCTGGCCGCGGTCCGAACCTTCTCGCCGCCGACGGCGAGGTGGCCGAGAAAGACGCCTTCCTCGGGGATCTTCAACCCGGTCTTGATCTCGGTACTGTCCTCGGCCTGTCTGACGACGGTTTCCGGTTTTGGCACTCGATCGGTCATCCGGCGCTTGAGTTCGCCGTCTTCGGCGTACAGCACGGCGATCGGTTCCAGCGTCGCCATGAACTTGTAATCCTGCTCGTCGATGCCGTCCTGTCGCATCGCCCGTCGGGCGTGGATCTCCGTCGCGTCGTCCGAGCGGAACTCCTGGGCGTACTCTAAGGAGACGATGCGACAGAAGAGGCGCTCGCCGTCCGGGTACGAAGCGATCAGGTATCCGCCGATTCGGATCTCCGACCGGTTTCTCACCGTAATGTAGGCTCGAAGGCAGGTGTCGTCGTCCTCCTCGCTGACGATCAACCCCTCGGAAGCCGACAGCGTCCCGATACCGCGATCCGAACCGACCGGCGACACGGCGACCGCCTCGAAGTCGTCGTCTTCGGTCGGGGAACCGCGCTCCGAGTCGGACCCCTCCCCCTGATCGTCGGGATCGTAGTTCGCGAAATCACCCAGATCGGACATACCCAACGGTCATCGCCATCGGATAAAAACCCCGGTGTACCGCGGTGGAAGTGTCCGATCGTCGGTGCGGAGCGTTCTCGGCGCATATTTAACTACCAACGACCGTTGCGACGGTTGCCGATGTGTGTGTTTATATACGAGGCCCCCGCGAACGGCCGGCATGCTGTCGACACTCGGCATTCACGAATCAGTCAACGCAGTGTTCCCACCCGAATCGCTCCGGGACGCGCTCGACGATCTCGACATCGAGGTACGCGTCGTTTCCACCGACGATCTGGGGGGCTGTGACGCGCTCGTGACGCTCGCGTACGACGAGTCGTTCCTCTCTTCGGACATCGAGTGGATCCACTCGATCCAGGCCGGCGTCGACCGGTTCCCGTTCGAGGACCTGAAAGCGGCCGGGATCCGGCTGACGAACAGCACCGGCATTCACGGGGATACGGTCGGCGAGACGGTCGCCGGATACATGCTCTCGTTCGCCCGACAACTCCACCACTATCGGGACCGACAAAACGAGGCCGAATGGTCGCCTCGTGGCTGGGACGTTCCCTACAGCGTTGCCGGGTCGACGGTCTGTGTCGTCGGGCTCGGGACGCTCGGTCGGGGCGTCGCCACGAGGGCGAACGCCCTCGATATGGACGTCGTCGGCGTGAAGCGGACGCCGACGCCGGTCGATAGCGTCGAGACGGTGTATCCGGCTCGCGACCTCGAAACGGCGATCGAGGACGCGAAGTTCGTCGCGCTCACGGTGCCGCTCACCGACGAGACCGAGGGGCTCATCGGCCGACCGGAGCTTTCAGCGATGCGAGACGACGCGATCTTGATAAACGTCGCGAGAGGGGCGGTCGTCGAACAGGACGCTCTCGTCGACACGCTCGAGCGGGGCGAGATAGGTGCCGCGGCGCTGGACGTCTTCGAGGAGGAACCGCTCCCGCCCGAGTCGCCGCTCTGGGAGATGGATAACGTGATCGTGACGCCGCACATTGCCGCCGCCACTGGCGAGTACTACCGGCGGGTCGAAACGCTCGTCCGCGAGAATATCTCCCGGTATGAGGCGGGGGAGTCGCTCGGAAACGCCGTCGTCTAAATCGGCCCTCCGACTCCGTACCTTACAGCGGCATCGGGCCGCTCTCGCCGGTGCTATCGGACTGTCTCGCCTGCGAGAGAAGCTCGGAAACCGGCGGTTGGTAGTCGTATCCGGGGACGATCCCCTCCATGTACGTTCCCTCCGTGTACTCTGCGATCGCCTTCGCGAGATCGGGGGCGCGGTCGGCGTTCCCCCATTCGAACTCGACGATCGCGACGGCGTCTCCGGCCTCTTCGACGACGCGCTGGTCGTCGAGGTCGACGTCGTCTCTGACGGCCATCGGTGCGTCTTCGAGCCGCAGTTCGTACGTTTCGAACCATCCGTCCTCGACGGCGGGGCCGACCGGATCGTCCACGGCCGCCGACAGCATCGGCGCTCGGACTTCGAGCGTGTACTGGAGAGCCCACTCCTCAGTCTCCGTCGCGGTCACGCGCCCCTCGA
>CAYQWI010000419.1:0-2223 GCA_964421165.1 uncultured Natronomonas sp. | reverse complement strand
TGATGCCGTTAACTCCGCTGTAGCCGCCGACCTCCTCGATCGTTATCTCGGCGGTCCGCGATTCACCTCGAAGCACACCTTCGTCGTCGAGCCAATCGGGCACATCGGAGATCTCGATGTACGCGGGCGTTTCGACGGTGTATTGGACCGATTCGGAGTTTCCACTGCTGTCGACATCGAGTGTCGCGGATTCGGTCCCGTCGGCGTCGAGTCCGACCTCAATGTCGGCGCTTTCACCGGGACCCACGGTTCCCGGTTCGCTGAGTACCGTGTGTCCGCTGCCGTCGCCGATCGATGCCGTGATGTCGACCGACTCGTTGGCGTCGTTGTTGGTGACCGTAACGGTGTCGGTGATCGTCTCGCCGTCCCCGGGCTCGAACGTGACCGTCTCGCTGCTCGTATCGAGCGTCCAGTCGCTCGTGTTCGCCTGTGCGCCGCCGATAGCCCCGGTCGACAACGCGAGGAGCCCGACAACGACAAGAACGGAAAGCCGCCTAGACATTCCGATCACCCACCGTGACCACCGAATCGAGGTTCGCGGCCTCGAACGCCCGCTTCCAGGCGAAGAGTCTGGACACAACGAGCCCGACGATAAGCGCGATAAGGACGCCGTATCCGAGGAGCACCACCGACGAGGCGATCGCTAGCGAGAACTGCATCGTTCCGGCCGTCTCCGATCGCTCTTCGAGCGTCGCCCCGCGATCGGAGAGTCCGTGGCGTTCGGCGCGCTGGACGGCGTCGGAAAGCGCCGGCGTAACGCTCAGCGACGTCTGATAGTGGCCGACCACGCCGACGTTGTGGGCACCGATCGCGTCGATCGGCCCCTCACAGGCCGAACAGGCGTCGCCGAACGAGTCCATCGCCGCCTCCGCGTCGTCCATCCGCTCTCGGTCGGCGCTCAGTTCGGCGTCGAGCTGTTGGACCTGCCGGGTGTACTCGGCGGCTTGATTGGGATCGTTCGCACCCTCGTATGCCGACGCGGCCATCTCTCGGAGTTCGATCTCGTCGGGCGTGTTATCGGTCGCCTCGGCTTGGGCCGCGAGCTCGTCACCGAGCTGTTCGTAATACCGCGTCAGCGCGAGCCTCGAGAGGGCGGCGAGCGATTCGTCGTAGGTCCCGAGCTCGCCGACCTCCGCTTCGATCTCCGCGGCGGTCTCGAACCCGGCTTCGAACTCGTCGGCATCGTACTGTGCTTGAGCGTCTTCGAAAAGGCGGATCGTCGCGATGATCGCATCGAGCTCTCGAGCCTGTTGAGCGGTGAAATCACCGACCTGCACCGCCGATAGCGACTGCGTGTGAATCGTTTCGAACTCGCCGTACTCCCCGTAGACGTCCAGGTCATCCATCGCGCGGAGTTCGTTGAAGTAATCGTCCGCGGTTTCCGGCTCCGCTGCGGCGACCGGCGTCGGCGCCGTCGCGATCAGCGAAACCGTGACGATCACCGTTATCAGTGCGATCCCCTTCCGTGTGCGTGTCCCCTTGTAACTCATTTAAAACACCGTCCGTGAAAGCCGCTCTCTGAGCTCCCGATGCTCGAACAGTTCCTCGATCGCGTCGAGAAGCAAGATCGCGACGTGAATCGAGACGACGCTGTCGACGCCCCGCTTGGAGTCGTCGATCTCGATGCGTTCGAGCAGTTCCCTCGCGGGAGCGATCTCCGAGAAATCGCTCCGCTCGGTATCGATGCGCTTTGAGGTCCGGTCGGCGCGCTCTGCGAAGGCCCGTCGGGCCGCCATCGGATCGTCCCGAACACGCTCGGCCAGCGAGTCGATATCGAACGTTCCACCCCAGCGGACGCGTACGTCAGCCATGTCGGCACAGGCGGTGAACAGATCCAGGTTACGCTTCGTGGACATCGCCTCAGAGATCGTCTCGACGGTATCCGCGGCCGCCTCGAGCGTCGCGTCGGTGAGTTCGTCCGGATGGACGTCCAGCTCGGCGAAGTGATGCCCCTGCTCGGGGAACGACTCGACGGCGTCGAGTACCGTCTCGACGACGGAGGCGTAATACTGCGGGATCGCGGTGTCGATACCGGATTTCGACGCCACGTCGTCGAGTTCCCCGCGAATCCGCCCGACTCGGTCACGCTGTTCCCGTGAGAGATCCCAGGTGAACCGCGCCTCGAGTGAGACCGTATCACCGCTCCGTCTAACCGAGGCTCGAGCGTCGGACGTCTCGAAGTGACTGTCGAACCGCTCCGGGAGATCGAGCGCGACGCGATAC
>CAYQWI010000418.1:0-2224 GCA_964421165.1 uncultured Natronomonas sp. | reverse complement strand
AGCCCCGAGCGGAGATCGTCCGCACCGAGTTCGGAGCCGTCGACCCGACCGAGATCCTCGACACTGACCGGTTCGACTTCGAGGCGGCACAGAACTCCGCCGGCTGGAAACACGAACTCAAACACGACCACCACCACGATCCGAGCGAGGAACACGGCGTCGAGTCGTTCGTGTTCCGCGCGAACCGACCGGTTCATCCCGAACGGTTCGCTTCCCTGCTCGAAACGCTCCCGTCGGCAGTCATCCGTGCGAAAGGATTCTTCTGGTCGGCCGGTCGCGAGGATATCTCGATGGGGCTGGACAAATCCGGCCAATCGGTTCGCGCCGGACCCAACGGGCGCTGGATTGCCACGCTGCCGCCCGAACAACAGAAACAGTACCTTCGGGCGCTACCCGGACTCGCGGACGAGTGGGACGACAGATGGGGCGATCGCGGCGTCGAGTTGGTCTTTATCGGCCGCGAGTACGATCCCGAGTCGCTGAAAGCCGATCTCGAATCGTGTCTGCTCACGGACGCGGAGATGGAGGACGACTGGAGTGCGTATCCGGATCCGTTCGGCACCGACGGTCAGCGCGAACTCGCGATCGCCGATGACTGATATGTCGGTTCCAGTGACGGTTCTTTCGGGAACGCTCGGGGCCGGAAAGACGACGCTGTTGAATCGCGTTCTCTCCGATGCCGGCGATCGGAACCTCGCCGTGTTGGTCAACGATATGGGTGAGCTCGACGTCGATGCGAGCGCGATCGAACGCCGCGTCGGCGAGGACGTCGTCGAACTCTCGAACGGCTGTATCTGCTGTGGGATGGCCGGCGAGTTCGAACGGGCCGTCACCGATCTCGCGCTGAACGAGGAGTTCGAGTACCTGTTCGTCGAGCCGTCCGGAATCTCCGAACCGGCTCCCGTCGCCGAACAGTTCGTTCGGGGGCCGGCAGCGGGATTTTACGAACTCGCGAGCGTCACGACGGTCGTCGATGCGAGGCAGTTTCACGACGCTTTCAGCGACGGAACGATCCGCCGCCGCGGCGAAGGCGAGAACGGAGTTCGGCCGCTGTCCGACCTCATCGTGGACGGACTCGAGTTCTGCGATCGAATCGTGCTCAACAAGACCGATCTGGTGACCGACGCCGAACTCGACGAGATCGTCGAAACGATTCGAACGATCCAGCCCGATGCCGAACTCATCGAAACGGAGTTCGGCGACGTCGACCCCGATCGGACGATGAAAACCGAGCCGTTCGACGCCGAGAACGTCGATCGCTCGGCACGTTGGAAGCGGGCGCTAAAACGGTACGATACGCGTGTAGACGGCGACGAGGATGGTGGGGTTGAGGGTCACGAAAACGATGGCGACCACGATCACAAACACCCACCGGAAACCTACGGCGTCGAATCGTTCGTTTATCGACGGCGACGACCGTTCGATCCCGAACGCCTCGCGACCGCTCTCGAAACCGAACTCGACGACGTCGTCCGAGCGAAGGGCTGGCTCCACGTCGCTGGCCGGCCGGATTACGCACTCCGGCTATCGGTCGCCGGTACGCAGACTCACGTCGATATCGCCGGTCGTTGGATCGCCTCACTCGGGTCCGAACGGCAGAATCGATACCGAGACGAGCGAGACATCGAGTGGGACGACGAGTGGGGCGATCGCGAGACGAAACTCGTCTTTATCGGACGAAACATCGATCGCGCGGACTTCACCGGAACGCTCGACGACTGTCTGACGGCCGTCCCCCGTCCCCACGACCGGGACGATTCGGCATCGAACCCGTTCCCAGGCGAGAACAAAACGGAGCTTCTGCTATGACGGACGACCCCCGCTCGCCGGCCGAGCGACGCGGTGTGGACGACGACGACCACGACGTTATCGAGCCGCTGTACGTCGCGATCGTGACCGTTTCGTCGTCTCGCGACCTCGAGGACGATCCGGGCGGTGACACGGCGGCGAAACTCGTCCGCGAGGCTGGCGCCCGCGTGACTGCTAGGGAGGTCGTCACCGACGATTTCGCCGCGATCCGAGGAGTAGTCGATCGAGTGACATCGAGAGACGATGTCGACTGTGTCGTCACTACGGGCGGAACGGGTATGACGATGGACGACGTGACGCCCGCTGCCTGTGAGGGGCTTTTCGAACGGGAGATCCCCGGGTTCGGGGAACTGTTTCGGTCGATCTCCTACGAGGAGATCGGTCACCGAGCGATGGCGTCGCGGGCGGTCGCTGG
>CAYQWI010000417.1:0-2226 GCA_964421165.1 uncultured Natronomonas sp. | reverse complement strand
TGTAGCCCACCCGAGACCTGGTAGGACTTGTTGTCGAACTTCCCGCCGGCGTGAAGCACCGTCATTATGACTTCGGCGGCCGGACGGTCGTATTCTTCGTGCGTGTCGACGGGGATACCACGCCCGTCGTCCCGGACCGTCACCGACCCGTCGTCGTTTAGTATGACTTCGATCGTGTCACAGTAGCCGGCGAGCGCCTCGTCGATCGAGTTGTCCACGACCTCGTAGACGAGATGGTGTAAGCCACGGACATCCGTCGATCCGATGTACATCGCCGGGCGCTTTTGAACGGCCTCGAGCCCTTCCAATACCTGAATCTGCCCGGCACTGTATTCGCTATCCTGAGACATCTGATACCTGATCTGACCTTATTCCCCTTTACGTATAAAGCTCCCGTACGCGCGCGAGCGCGAGAAAGCGGAATGTCCCGGTACGGGGTCACAGTTTTCACTACCTCTCCCGGTCGTCAACCACCTCTCCCAGTCATAGATGAACGCTTTACTTTCACTTCGGTCCCGACGGGGTTTTACGTGCCGGGGAATTTAACTCCCGGTAGATGACTTCGTTTCAGTCGGAACTCGGGGACGGCGGCGGTGGTTCTATCGCCGAGGAACTCGCTGAGAACCAGCGTTCCATCTCTATCGCCGAATTTTTCGAGAAGAACAAGCAGATGCTCGGCTTCGACAGCGACGCGAAAGCGCTCGTTACTGCAGTCAAAGAAGCCGTTGACAACGCGCTCGATGCGACCGAAGAAGCCGGGATCCTTCCGGATATATACGTCGAAATCGAAGAGGTCGGAGGGTACTACCGACTCGTCATCGAGGATAACGGCCCCGGGATTACGAAAGAGCAAGTACCGAAGGTGTTCGGGAAGCTGCTGTATGGGTCGCGGTTTCACACGCGTGCGCAGACGCGTGGCCAGCAGGGAATCGGTATCTCAGCCGCTGTACTGTACTCTCAGCTCACCTCGGGCAAGCCGGCCAAGATCACTTCCAAGACCGAAAACGGCGGCTCCGCGAGATACTTCGAGCTCACGATCGACACCGACACGAACGAACCGGAGATAGACGTCGAGTCCGACGCGACCTGGGAACGACCGCACGGAACGCGGATCGAGCTTGAGATGGAGGCCAACATGCGGGCCCGAAAACAGCTCCACAACTACGTTAAATACACCGCCGTCGTCAATCCCCACGCTCGGATCGAGTTTCACGAACCCGACGAATCGTTCAAGTTCGAGCGCGCGACCGACGAACTTCCCCCGGAAACCGAAGAGATCAGGCCGCATCCTCACGGCGTCGAACTCGGGACGCTTTTGAAGATGTTGGATGCGACCGACTCGTATTCGATTTCGGGCTTCCTTCAGGGCGAATTCACCCGCGTCGGCGCGAAAACCGCAGGGAGCGTGCTCGATAACTTCCGGGATCGACACCTCGGACGGGAAGTAGCCTGGCAGCCGCCGAAAACACATGAGGAAGCCGATATCGAGGAGGCCGTAACGCGGGCAGTCGCGAACAAAAGCGCCGAAGCGACGGCGGCGCTCGCCGAACGAGTCGCCGAAGATGTCCGGAGCAGAGACCGGATCGCGCACTCGGAGCTTCGGGCGATCGTCGAGGAACTCGCCGACGAGATCGAAGACGAGTTCGACGAGACGTTCGGATCGACGGTTCGGGAAAACGCGATCGACGCCGCGTGGGGTGAGATCACCGGAGAGTTGACGAGCGACTGTTACGCACTCGTCGACGAAGCGACGACGAGTCGAAAGGGCGACGCCGTCGTCGACGGACTCGCGAGTCGACTGGCCGATAAGTTCGACGAACAGGAGGATACGCGTAACCGGATCACCCGAGACGAACTGCGGGAGTTCGTCGATCGCGCCGCGGATACGACCGAGGAGTTCGACGACGCCACCTTCGGCGAAACGGCGAGAGAAAACGTCGCTTCGGCCGTCTGGGATCGTTCGGTGACGGTTCCGGACGAGCCACCGAACGTCACGGACACGGCTGATGACCGCGACACCGCAGCGCGGCTCCTCGAAGCGATGCGAGAGACCGATATTCTCGCTCCCCCGACGGACTGTCTCGCACCGATCTCCGAGGAACTCGTTCTCGCCGGACTGAAAAAAGAGTACGACGCCGACTTTTACACGTCGGTGACGCGGGACGCCTCGGTTCACGGCGGTGACCCGTTCGTCGTCGAAGTCGGGATCGCCTACGGCGGCGAGAT
>CAYQWI010000416.1:0-2227 GCA_964421165.1 uncultured Natronomonas sp. | reverse complement strand
CGCCGCAGTGCTGTTCCCCGGCGCAAACCGGGGTGGCGGCTTCCTCGATCGAAACATGCGAAGCGGCGGTTTCGGCCGGAACAAGGGCGGCACGGAGCGCAGAGATGGGTCGATCACCGTCGTCGAACGATTGCTTCTCGCCGTCGGTTTGAGCGTCTGTCTCGTTCCGCTGGTCGGACTGGGCTTGAACTACACGCCCGGAGGAATTCAACCGAACGTGCTCGTCGGGACGGTCGGCGTCTTGAGCATCCTGCTCGTGTTCGTTGCGGCCGTCCGACGGCTACGGCTCCCGCCCGACGACCGATTCGATCCGCGGGACATCGGGGCCGGGCTGAGCGGTCTCATCCGGAACGAGACCGACAGCTCGGTATCTCCTCTGCACGTCCTGCTCGTCGTCGGGCTCGTCGTCGCCTCGAGCGGGATCGGGTTTGCGGCCGTGACGACGGAGCGCGGCGAACAGTTCACCGAGTTCTACCTTTTGACCGAGGATCCCGAAACTGGTGACCTCGTCGCCGGCGAGTACCCCGACGACGTCGGCGGGGAGTCCGAACCCGTTCACGTCGGAGTGACGAATCACGAGGGCGAGACGCAAGAATACACGGTGGTCGTCCTTCTCCAGTCGTTCGAGGGGGAACGGGAACGAACGGTCCAGCATGAACGGACGTTAGACACTTTTTCGATGACCGTCCAGCCGGGTGAAACTCGGACGGAGCCACACGAGGTCGATACGGACGTAACGGGAAGCGACCATCGAGTGACCTACTTACTGTACACGGATACCCCGCCGTCGGACGAACGCCTCGGAACCGATACCGCGTATCGACATACCCACTTCTGGATCGGCGAGCCTCCTTCGGGGACCGACTGAGTCAGTCGGACGGAGCGCACGACGTTCATGTCGAGACAACGAGCGTTGGCTTCGGCCACGTACTCCGACCACACCCACGGAGAGCTCTAGGGAACGCGATCGACGGCACCTCGATCGTCGAGCGGGATGGTCGGCGACCGCCAGAGCGAACTCACAGGTCGACGTACTGATCTTCCCATTCCCTCCGCGTTTTCAGGCTCTCACGACCTTTCTTCGTGATCCGATAGAGGTTCGTCCGACGGTCGTGTTGCCCCTTTTCGACGTACTCTTTTTTGACGAGCGTGTTGAGGTTCGGATACAGCCGACCGTGAGTGATCTCTCCCATGGGCGCTTGAAGTTCCGCTTTGATTTCCTGACCGGACGGCTCGGAAGCGCCGGCGATCACGTACAGAAGGTCCCGCTGGAAACTGGTGAGGTCAAAGAGCGGTTCGTACATGCCCGCCACGTGTAGCCGAGGTGAGTTTGTTATAGATATATAAACGGAGCATGTCGGCCCGGAAGCCACGAATCTCGTCGTTTCAGCCTCGGAGTCCGATATCGGGCGAGAGTCCATCAAACATGAAACGAGGCGGAAAGATCCGGGCGGCAATCGGAGTGTAAACCTCGATATGGACGGGATAACAAACTGGCTGATTTATAACTATTAGTCCAACGGAGAGAATGGGAATGAGAACGGCGAGATGGTCGTTGCCGAAAACCGGGACGATGTCATGAACTCGATGGAGGAATTAACGAAAGATGATGTGTTCGAGGTATTGAGCAGTTCACGAAGACGGCAGATCCTGGCGCACCTCCATCGGCACGATGGGCAGGCCGACCTTCGAAGCTTGGCGCGGGATACCGCGATGGAAGAAACCGGCGGGTCGGTCGAAGATGACGACGTGAAAAGATTCTATATCTCGTTATACCAAACTCACGTTCCGAAACTCGAGGAGGTTGGCTTGGTGCGATACGATAGCGATACGAAAGTCGTTGAATTGACGGATCGCATCAAGGAGGTTGGCCGCATCCTGAACGAAGACGCCACGCCGGACCAACCGTGGCCCCTGTACTATGGGGTACTTGCACTGTTCGGGGTCGGCGTTGCGATCGGACAACTGGTCTGGACTGCCACGCCGGCGGCGAGCGTCATCTTCTCGATGGCCGTGCTCGCGTTGGCAGTATACCAGTACTACGAAACGAAGTTCAAAAGGGGGGAGTACTCGTTTCTCGAACGACTCGCTTCGGACGAGGGCCACGGGAGCGACTAAACATCAGAGCTCGTGGTGAAGTCCGACGATTACCGCGATGCCGACGATGCTAAAAAGCGTCCACCCCGCAGCGGGAATCGAGGAGAGAGCGCCGATACCGAGCGTACCG
>CAYQWI010000415.1:0-2228 GCA_964421165.1 uncultured Natronomonas sp. | reverse complement strand
ATTGCTGGCGGTCAATACGCACGCCCGTTCTGACGGTTGGGCCATCAATAAAGAATAGCCCGTTGCATGTGCAAAATTAGTTGATGGTTAGTGCCCAGATATAGACATTATTAGCCAACTCTGTTCTAAGAAACCTGCAACATTATCTGGCTTTTAGCACTAATTTCGAAAGCGTGCAACGGGCTATCAAAGGTAGCGTCCGGTCGCGAGTTCCGGGCAAACGTCGACAGCGTGCTGTGTGGCGGCCTCGATCCCCGATTCGGTGAGTTCGATCGTCCAGTCCAACCCATCGCCGGGGGAGTGTAGGATCGCCTCGTCCGTGTAGGCGAACGGTCGATCCGCATCCGCGACCCGAACGTCCTGCCAGCCCGATTCGGAGTACGCTTGCAGGTTGTACTTCGCGCTGTTCCCGGTCGCGAGCTGTTCGTCTGCGACGTTCGTGAGCCGAATCCTGGCGGTGTCGCCGTACTCGTAGTCGGTGCGCTCGATCCGGAGTGCGAAGATCGGCTCCCCCTCCTGATCGACGGTGCCCCAAGTCAGGCGATCCTCCTCGAATCCCTGCAGGTGGCGTTCGATGTCCTCGCGGTCGCATTCGAGCGCCGGGATCGGCTTCGGCTCGCTGTCCGGACGGACGTATCCGGGGAGTGAATCCAGATCGGGACCGATCGAATCGTCGGCTCTCGCCGATATCGTCGCCGTCTCACCCCAGCCGTCCGTGATCTCGGCCGTGGCCGAATCGATCGGTTCATCATCGAACGTCGCACGAAAAAGCGTAGACGGGTACGTGATGACTTCAGCGCAGGCGACATCGTCCTCGCTGGTGTCGATAACGCTGGCCTCGATTCGGAGTTCGCCTCCCTCGACGCCGACGCTGCCGATTTCGAGACGATCGTGACAGGCGTTCGGACCGACGGATTCGACGAGGAGCAGCCGTTCGCGACCGTAATCGAGATCCGTTAGGAACTCGCGGATCGTCTCTCGTCGCTCCTCGGAGAGCTCGTAGCGGTCGATGACGGCCCGCTGTCGATTCTCACTATCGATCACGGTGACGTGTCCGACCTCGCCGTCTTCGTGCCACGGCGGACGGCCCGTGTGGACCGAAAACGGCGACGTGTCGTACGTCGAGAGAGACGGATGCGGATCGCCGTTCTCGGGCGCGGGCCTCGATCCGATCACACAGCCGGCGAGCGCGGCCGTGACGCCGCTACCGGCGACGGTGAGAAACTCGCGTCTATCGGGGGGCATACGACACAGTACGGGAGCGACGGGTGAGTCGTTTGTGGAAGGTCAAAGGGGGGATTGACGTATCGTATCGGTCAGGATGAGCCGCCGCTCACGGGCGGAAACAGCGCGAGTTCGTCGTCGGCCTCGAGAACCGTGTCGAAGCCGTCGGCGGCCACAAACGGGTCCTCCCCGTTATACAGGAGGTGGATATGACCTTCGAGTTCGCCGTCGGAATCGAGCACGAGCGGTTCGAGGTCGGGATGTGCATCGAGCAGTCGTTCGAAAGCGTCGCCGAGGCTCTCGCCCGCCGTCACGTCGACTTCGACGTGTTTCGAACCGGCAGCCTCCGCGAGGTTAGCGAAAAGTCGCCATTCCATACCGGACGTGAGAGAGCCGTCGTCTTAGGGGTTTGGCCTCCGGGAGCGAGATCACGATCGGCCGTTACAGCCGCCGCGAAATCGGCTACACTCGGAGCTTCGGGTTCGGACGCACACGTCGAGATCCGCATACTCCTCGTCGATCACCGCTTCGAGGAGGTCGAGTTCCCGCTGGCCGTGTCGGTCGCTCGCGATGAAATACGGGCCGAGCCGCTGTTCGCCGATCCGCCGACCGCAAAGCCCCTCCGCTTTGAGTTCCCGAAGACGTTCGGCCGGGGCGCGTTTCAATCGCCTTATCCCTCGGGCCGTCGTCAGTCCGGCAATGCGAGAGATCTTCGAGTTGCGGGACGCCGACGGCGCCGGACGGATCGGCGAGTTGACGGTCCCGCGTGCGGGCGTCACCGTCGAGACCCCGGCGCTGTTGCCGGTTATCAACCCCCACATTCAGACCGTCACGCCGGCGGCGCTCGAATCGGAGTTCGGCACGGAGATCCTCATCACGAACGGCTACATCCTGTATAAAAGCGACGAGTTCCGAGAGCGAGCGCTCGAAGAAGGGCTCGCGGAGCTGTACGGTTTCTCCGGTGCGATCATGACCGACTCGGGCTCGTTTCAGCTCTCCGAATA
>CAYQWI010000414.1:0-2232 GCA_964421165.1 uncultured Natronomonas sp. | reverse complement strand
ACGAACCGTACCCACTGCTCTACATGGATCGAGGGGAGGGGGCGACGCTGACCGACGTCGATGGAAACGAATATCTGGATTTCCACGGCGGCGTCTCCTCGACGATTCTCGGGCACAACGTCCCGGAACAGACCGACGCGGTGAAGGCCCAACTCGACCGCGGGTCGTATTTCGCGACCGCACACGAAGCGGAGTACGAGGCGGCTCGGCTCCTCAACGAGCTCGCTCCGGCCGGCGATATGACCAAGTTCCTCAGCACGGGAACCGAAGCGGTGATGAGCGCGATACGGCTCGCCCGCGCCTACACGGGGAAGGAACGCGTTGTGAAATTCGAAGGGATGTACCACGGCCAAACGGATTACATGATGGTCAACGTCCATCCGCATCGGGGAGACCTGAACGGCCGACGCGCTCCGACGAAGGTTCCCGAAGCGCCGGGCGTGACAGAAGCCGCGATGGACACCGTCGAGACGGTCCCGTGGAACGATCCCGCGCTCCTCGAACAGAAGCTCGAGCGCCACGGGGACGAGATCGCCGCCGTGATCACCGAAGCCGTGATGGGAAATTCCGGACTCATCTGGCCGCAGGACGGCTACCTCGAAGATATCCGTCAGCTGACGGAAACGCACGACGTGGTGTTTATTCTAGACGAGGTCATAACGGGGTTCCGGATGGGACTGCGAGGAGCACAGGGGTACTTCGACATCGAGCCCGATCTCGCGATCTACGGGAAGGCGCTCGCGAACGGCTACCCGTGCGCCGCCGTAACGGGAAAGCGCGAGATCATGGAGACGATCGGATCCGCTCCCGACAAGGCGAAGGTCGGGGGCACGTCCTCGGGCAACCCCGTTTCGACCGCGGCCACGAAGGCGAACCTCGAACTCCTCTCGGAGATCGGCGAGTCGGGGTACGACGACTTCTACGACAGGGGCGAGCGGCTGACCGACGGACTGGAGGACATCTTCGAAGACGCCGGCGAAGACGTGTTCATCCCCGAGTTCGCGGGGTTTTTCTACGTCCACTTCGTCGACGGCGGGTCGGATCCGGAACGGTGGACGGAGTGGCGAGATCTCAGCGACGCCACCGATACGGAGCGATACCGATCGTTCGCGGCGGAGATGGTCGGCCGGGGGATCTTCCTCCCGCCGAAACACGGCCGGATCAATATGATGCACGCCCACACCGACGAACACATCGAGACCTTCCTCGACGCCGCAGCTGACGCCGTCGAGACGCTCGATTAGTCGGGCCGGTCGCCGAACGCCGGAACGTCCGCCGGCGGTTCTTCTGCGGGCTCTCTGGCCGACAGCACGAGCGTCGAGAAATCCGTCTCGGAGATGTTACCGCGGTCGAGCGCCCGGAGCCAACCGGCCTTGACCACCCACTCGCCGTGAAACCCCAAATCGGTGTCGAACGCCCAGAAGTGGCAATCGCGGGGCGTCCATCCCTCCCGGTGGGCGTCGCGCAGTTCCGAACAGACGTTCCCGATGTCGCCCTTGCTCAACCCGGCGGCGCTCGTTTCGTACTCGATATGGATCTCGTCGTCCGCGCGAGCGTATCGCTCCACGTAGACGCCGAGGCTCATCAGGTGCCGTTCGAGCCGATCGACGATATCGGGAGGCGAACCCATACCGATCACAGGACGGGCAGCGAAAAGAAGCTGACGGGGCGGCCTGTCGATCGGCCGGTGCGAACTTCGACCGAGTAGATCGGCGGCAGTTAAACAGGGTTCGGCGGCTCGTCTTGAAACTCGACGATCGCCTCCCGAAAGTCGTCGGGGACGCGAATCGGCGATCCGGACTCGTCGACGACGACGTGGGTGACGGATCCCTCGACGAGCGGCTCGCCGTCGGCGTTTCGACACTCGTACTCGAACTCGATGCTCGAATCACCGATCGAGCTGACGCGCATGGCGTTTCGCAGCCGATCCCGGAACCGAGCCGGGGCGCGGTAGCTCAACTCGAGGTTGACGACGTGGACGTCCCAGCCGTGCTCGTCGATCTCGTCGTACGGATACCCGACCGCGTCCATGAACTCGGTGAACGTCTCGTCCTGATACGTCGCGTAGTTGCCGTAGAACACGATCCCCTGGGCGTCCGTCTCCTCGAACCGGACGGCGTTCTCGTAGACCTCGTGCATGGTCGAGGGACGGTGGCGTGGTAGAATAAAGGTGTGCGGATCGCAAATGAGAGGTCCGACACCGAACTGCCGGAGACGACCGCGGGAACTAAC
>CAYQWI010000413.1:0-2245 GCA_964421165.1 uncultured Natronomonas sp. | reverse complement strand
ACGCTCGGAACGTCCGACGTCGAAGTATCGGAGATCGGCTTCGGCGCGTGGGTCGTCGGCAGCGACTGGTGGGGCGACAGAACTGACGAAGAAGCCATCGAGATGGTCCGATACGCGATCGATCAGGGGATCACCTATTTCGATACCGGCGACGTGTACGGTCACGGAGCCTCCGAAGAACTCATCGGCCGGGCGCTCGACGGCGTTCGCGACGAGGTCACCGTCGCCACGAAGATCGGCTACGACTTTTATAACAACCCACAGGCTGGCCACGGCGAGTTGCCCAAAGAGATCGACCGGGAGTACCTCGAAGACGCCTTCGAGAAGTCGCTCGATCGACTCGGCCTCGAACGGGTCGACGTACTCCAGTTGCACAACGCAAACGTCGACGAAGTCGACGCCGACGTGTTGGAGTTCTTCGACGAACTCCGAGAAGACGGTCGGATCGACGCCGTCGGCTGGGCGCTCGGTCCCTCGATCGGGTGGCTCGCGGAGGGCGACATGGCGATCGAAGAGGAGTTCGACGCCGTTCAGTTGGTCTGGAACATGTTCGAACAGGAGGTCGGTAACCACTTCCTCGAGACGATCGACCGAACCGGATCGCCCACGAGTCTCATCCCCCGTGTGCCACACTCGTCCGGGCTGTTGAACGAACAGGTGCGGCCGGAGACGGAACTCGACGAGGGCGATCACCGGGCGTATCGGCCCGACGAGTGGTACGAGACGGGGTGGGAGAAACTCGAGACGGTCCGATTCTTAGAACGGGACGGCGAGCGGACGATGTCGCAGGCGGCAATCCAGTGGCTGTTGTACCACGACCCGGTCGCGACGGTCACGCCGACGTTCCGTACCCGCGATGATATCGACGAGTGGGCCGCCGCCAGCGATGTGCCGGCGCTGTCGGACGACGAGTACGAACGCGTTCAAGAGCTGTACGCCGATAACTTCGGCATCGATCGCGAGGACGGAATGGACGCCCTCCGGTCGTCGGTCGGCGGTTCGGACATCGATTCGGCCGGGCTCGATAAGGAATCGGCCGGAAGCTAACGCCGAACGCCGATCGATCCAGCGAACCGAAGTCCGGGCGCTTTTGGTACTCGACCGCCGAGGAACGGTCAATGGGTACGATTCGGATCGTCTGGGGAACCGCAACCGGGCCGACCGCGATGGCGTCCTACGACGCCGCGTTAGCGGACGCGAACGTCCACAACTACAACCTCGTCTCGGTTTCGTCGGTGATCCCGGCAGTAGCGACGATCGATGTCGTCGGTGAGGCCCCGGATCTCGGACCGGCGGGCGAACGCCTCACCGTCGTCGAGGGGCGCTCGACCGTTCCGCCGGACGGTGCGGATACGGCGGCCGCCTGTCTGGGCTGGACCCGGGAAGCGGACGGTCCGGGGATCTTTTATGAATCGTCCGGAACGGACCCGGAGATCGTCCGCCGCCGCGTCGAAACGGGGCTCGATTCCGGGCGCGAGCTTCGAAAGTGGGATTTCGACGACGATACCCACCGGCTCGTCGTCGCCGACTCCGATCCCGAGCAGTACACGACGGCGCTGATACTCGCAGTGTACGGCGAGAGCGAACCGATCGTTTAGCTTCCGGATAGATCGTGTCGTACGAAACCACATAACAACCGAGTCGACGGGTTTTTATCGCTCTACTCTGTATCGTGGCTACGTTCAATGCACGGAAACACGCCATACGCAGGTTCACCAGTCCCTGACGAGAAGGCCACTCCGGAGCACCGCCGGATTCTCCGTCGAGAGCTCGTAAGCGTCGCAGCGACGACTAGAGAGTTACTCTCCGATGAGTTCATCGTCGGCGGGGAAATTTCCGACGACGACGGCGCACTTCGAGCGACGATCGCGGTACAACCCCCCGGAGGATCCGTCGTCTCGGCAGGGATCGAGCCGGACGACTCAGGGGACACCGACATCGAATCGGTCGCCCGAGATCTCGCGGCCGGTGCCGTTCTCGAAGCCAAACACGCCGCCAGAGACACACACAGCTCCGCGAGCTGAACTCCGTTTTAAACGGCTTTTGGCCCGCGATTTTCGATCAATCGAGTTACAGAACGCCTTTGTATTCTCATCGTGACGCTTCGACTGTGAGCGTCGCCGAAGAGCGGATCGAGCGATTGGACGAACTCGCCAGAGAAGCGGCCAGTTCGGGGCAGACCGATCTCGCTCGGCAGTACGTCCAGCGGGCACGCCGTATCGCAGAGCGCAATCGAGTGCCCCTC
>CAYQWI010000412.1:0-2248 GCA_964421165.1 uncultured Natronomonas sp. | reverse complement strand
CCGTCGCCGTGTTCGCCCGAGAACGCGCCGTGGTGTTTCAACACGAGATCGGTCACGTCGTCGGTGATCGCGTGCATCGTCTCGATGTCCTCGCCGTCTTTGAGGTTCAGGATCGGGCGGATGTGGAGAGTTCCGCTCCCGGCGTGGGCGAAGTACGCCGCCGAGGTACCGTGATCGTCGAGGATCGCCTCGAACTCCGTGACGTACTCGGCGAGTTCTCCGGGCGGCACCGTCGCGTCTTCGATGAACGGGTATGGCTTCGGATCGCCTTCGAGACTCATCAACAGCGGAATCGCTGCCTTCCGAAGCGACCACAGGTCCTTTTGCGCCGACTCGGAGTACGCTTCGATCGCGTCGAAGGCGTCGCCCCCGTCGAGGAAATGAGCGTTCGTCGCCTCTATCGCCGCCTCGAAGTCATCGTGGAGCTCCGAGTCGTACTCCAGCATAAGCGCCGCGGCGGTTCCATCCGGGATCGGCTCGGCGTACTCGCTGTAGCCGTCCGATTCGGCTGCCAGCCGGAACACCTCGTCGTCCATCAACTCGACTGCGCTGACGTCGAATTCGAGCGCTTCAGGGACCGCTCGCATCGCATCGACGAGGTCCGAAAAGCAATACAGGACGAGCGCGGTCTCCTCGGGAACCGACACGAGGCCGATCTCGGCCTCGACGATGACGCCGAGCGTTCCCTCGCTGCCGACGAACAGTTTCGAGAGGTTGATCACCGTCTCGCCGTCGTCGTTCTCGTAGACGACTCGATCGAGGTTGTACCCGCTGACGCGTCGTTTGAGGTCCGGATACCGGGACGCTATTTCGGCTTCGTGCTCCTCGACGAGTCCGCGAACCGTCCGATATATGTTCGCCTCCCGATCGTCCTTCGAGACGATCTCGTCGTACTCGTCGCTATCGAGGACGATCTCGCGAGCGTGGAGGAGAGACCCGTCCGAAAGGACGGCTTTGACTTCCTCCGTGTACGCGTCGGTGATCCCGTATCTGACCGAGTGAGCGCCTGTCGAGTTGTTTCCGATCCCGCCGCCGACGGTCGACCGGTTCGAGGAGGCTGGATCGGGTGCGAACTTCAGTCCGTGCTCGGCGAGTACGTCGTCGAGATCGTCCTGGACGATCCCCGGCTGGATTCGAGCCGTCCGCCCGTCGGGATCGACGGCGAGGATGCCGTCCATGTGTCGGGACATATCGAGGACGACACAGCCGGGACCGACGGTTTGACCGGCCAGCGACGATCCCGCACCTCGCGGGAGGATCGGCGTTTCGTGGGCGGCTGCCGTCCGGACGGCCGCGCGGACGTCGTCGACGTGTTTCGGATAGACGACGCCGGCCGGACGGGCTTGGTAGATGCTCCCGTCCGTCGCATACAGCAGTTGTGCGTACTCGTCGAATCGGACGTCGCCGTCGACGGCGTCGCGGAGATCGGCCGCGAGATCGACGTACTCCGAAGCCGTCTCACCCGACTTCCGACGGAACGCCGACGGATCGATCGGCGGTTCGGCCGGTCGTACCGTCGGTTCCTGGTTGTCAGCACCCATACGAAGGAAGGCGGCGGTGAGTCAATAAAGACTGTCGGTTGGTCCAACCGCGACGCTCACAGCCGCCGAAGGATCGCGAAGACGCCACCGATGGCGACACACAACAGCGCGATATTGACGCCCGCCCGTGCGATCGGCTGATAGCGGTCGGCGACCCAGACGTCGATGATCGACCCGAGGCTGCTGTGAACCGCCTCGGCCTGCCCCGCTTGTAGACGCCGACGCCGGCGACGAGACGTTTGCGGAGCAGATACGATGGAGTGGGAAGACGGACCAGAATCTTCTTTGTCCGTCTCGTTGCATGTTCGCGTATATGATTCCGATCGACGATACACCGCTGTGTCGGGACGGGAAAGTGCTCATTCTGGCCTACGATCACGGTCTCGAACACGGCCCGGTCGACTTCGAGGGCGTTCCCGAAAGCGCGGATCCCGAGCGAACGTTCGAGGCGGCGACTCACCCGGCGGTCACGTCCGTCGCCGTCCAGAAGGGAGTCGCCGAGGCGTACTATCCGAGCTATGCGGACGACACTGATCTGCTGTTGAAGCTCAACGGAACCTCGAACCTCTGGATGGGCGAGCCGGATTCGGCGGTCAACTGCTCCGTCGAGTACGCCGCCGACATCGGCGCGTCATCGGTCGGGTTCACCGTGTACGGCGGCTCGAACAACGAGATCGAGATGGTCGAGGAGTTCCGCGACGCACAGG
>CAYQWI010000411.1:0-2249 GCA_964421165.1 uncultured Natronomonas sp. | reverse complement strand
CGCTTCGAACGGCAGGAGCCGATAGTCTGTCTCTGAATCGTGATCGTACGAGACGAGCGTCTGTGCGGTCTCTCCGGGACCAACTTGAACGGTCAGTTCGGAGCCACGAGCAGGGTTATGAAATTCCGTTCCGTTGGCGTATTGTACAATCCCGTGGAATTCACCGGGAGCGTCACCGACGTTTTCGATGCGTGCGCCAAACTGCTGTTCTCCGGAGTTCCACTGATCGGGTGTGATGAATTCGACGAGCTCGAACTGCGGGTACGCGTACTCATCGATCTCGAGACGGACGTCCGGCCGATCCGGATCGTCTCGGACGCTGTATGTGAGTGTGAGGTCATCGCGTCGATCGGCCTCAATCGTCGCTTGAAGCCACGCAGTCTTCGTCGTCTCGGTAGCAACGGTCAGCTCTCGAAGCGGTTCACCATCGAGCCACGGTGAGGCGGCGACGTGCTCAGTTGCAGCGCGTTCAGCAGGAACGACCGAAAACTGTGAGCGGGTGAACTCCAGTCCTTGCTGTGAGGAGCCATCAAATCCGATCGGATAGAGCCTCTCGTTCGTGATCGAAAGCTCCGGGATCGCGAACACTTCGCCTTCAGCGGCCGTGTCCATCCCGATGACGGGTGATGAGCGATCGGTGCCCCACGCGACGCGATCCGAGAGATACGCTGCCCGGAGCTGAACGGAGTCGACAGTTGCTGACACGGATGGCGCAATCAGAAACGGCTCACCGACGTCGACAGTGAGCGGCGAGACATCGAAAGTAACGGTGAGATCGTCTCGGGCCGAGTCGATATCCTCGCTGGCTTCGATACGCCACGATCCCGTCGCAGCTGCGTGGAACGGGCCAAGCGTCGCAGTCGTTACGTCTCCGGGATCGAGAGCGATCGCTTTCGTTCCTTGCTGTCTGTGTCCGTCGAAGAACTCTCCTTGGTCGGCAGTCGTGATCGTTATCGGTGGCGTCTCGACGCTGTATCCATTCGAAACCGGTTCGTCCCCGATGTTTGCAAGCGAAACGGTGACCGTGAATTCATCCCGATACGTGAGGTCGTCAGCGTCAAGATGGATATCGACGAGTTCGAGCGCTTGTCCTGTCGTCGTCCGTTCGACATCGATGTCTGTTTCTACACCTGCTGATTCCGTTGACTCCTCTTCGGGACTGTCGAGACAGCCGGTAAGTGCGATCGATCCAACACCACTGCACGCGCCGAGAACGGCTCGTCGTCGCATAATTATCGCCGCAGTGGTTGGGTAATAATCTCTTGGACGAGTTCACCAAAATAAACCCGAGTCACCCTTCGGGAACAGCTGTTGGCAATCTGAACAAAGATATGAAAACCTTCTACGGTAGTTGACATCTCGCTGTTCAATACGTCTGTGGAGGCCGCTCTAGGATATCGAAGATTTCTGTTGCCCGGTATTCCTTGTTGCGTTGCTTGCCTGTGACCTCCTCCAAAACGCCCTCCGCTTCGAGTTCGTCAATGGCACGGTACGCTGTTGAACGCTCGATATCGAGCATCTCTGCGACTGTTTTTGTCGTCACGTACGGTTGCTCGAAGAGTCTGCACGCCAAGCGATGTTTCGCGTACTGGATGCCACCGTATTCATCCTCGTAGCGACGTCGGAGTTTGTCTAATTTCAGGGTGCGGTCAACAGCTTCTTCGGCTTGCTGGGCGACGCCTTTGACGAAAAACGAAAGCCAGGCTTCCCAGTTGCCGTGGGCACGGACATCATTCATCCGATCGACGTACGTCGCTTTGTTCCGATTGAAATACTCGCTGAGATAGAGGTTCGGCCGTTCGAGAAGGTCGGCATCGAATAGCTGGAGCGTAATGAGCAGTCGACCGAGCCGTCCATTCCCGTCACCATACGGGTGAATCGTTTCAAATTGGTAGTGGAAAAGCGCGATATCCACCAGCGGATGATACCGTCCACCCGTTCGATAGTACGTGATGAGTGCATCCATCAGCCCCTCAACTTCGCCCGGGACTGGCGGCAAGAAATCTCCAAGATAGTTTGGAACCGTCTTGTAGGCACCAATAGTCTCGGTTTCGATCCGATCCTCCGGAACGGCTGTGAGAAGCAACTCGTGAAGATCATGGAGGAGTTCGACAGAGATCTCGTTGCCGCGGTCGAGCGTTTCGATCCCCTCCTCGATAGCCTGCTCGTAGTTGAGAACTTCCTGGGTGTCTTTCGTCTCAGCGTTGCCGGTCGGTGACTCGATAGCGGCGCCGCCTGAAGCGGCGTCG
>CAYQWI010000410.1:0-2251 GCA_964421165.1 uncultured Natronomonas sp. | reverse complement strand
TCGAACGTTCGATTCACGGATTTCAAATCAGACAAGCAACCGACGTGGTGTCCCGGCTGCGGCGACTTCGGGACGATGAACGGCATGATGAAAGCGCTGGCCGAGACCGGCAACGACCCCGACAACACGTTCGTCGTCGCCGGGATCGGCTGTTCCGGCAAGATCGGAACCTACATGCACAGTTACGCGCTCCACGGCGTCCACGGGCGTGCGTTGCCCGTCGGAACCGGCGTGAAGATCGCGAACCCGGAGCTCGAAGTGATGGTCGCCGGCGGCGACGGCGACGGCTACTCGATCGGAGCGGGGCATTTCGTCCACGCGGTCCGGCGGAACGTCGATATGACCTACGTCGTGATGGACAACCGCATCTACGGGCTGACGAAGGGACAGTTCTCGCCGACCTCCCGGGAGGACTTCGAGACCTCGACGTCGCCCGACGGGACGAACCAACAACCGATCAACCCGCTGGCGCTGGCACTCGCTTCGGGCGGAACGTTCATCGCACAGTCCTTTTCGTCGGATTCCCAACGCCACGCCGAGATCGTCCAGAAGGCGATCGAACACGACGGCTTCGGCTTCGTGAACGTCTACTCGCCGTGTGTCACGTTCAACGACGTCGACACCTACGATTACTTCCGCGATGCGATCGTCGACGTCGGCGACGAGGACGTCGATCACGACAGGACGGATTATGACGCCGCCAAAGACCTCATTCTCGACCGAGACAAGGAGTATCAGGGCGTCATCTATCAGGACGAGAACTCGGTCGGCTACGAGAAACGCGAGGGCGTCGAAGCGCCGATGACCGAGATTCCGGACGGCGCGCCCGAAGGCGCGATGGATCTCGTCCGCGAGTTCTACTGATCGGTCGCCGGCCGTAGCGAGTCGATTACTACGTCTTCCTCGAACCGGTAGTAACAACCCGTTTATTCGTCGCTCTCGGAGCGTCGAGTATGGATATCTGGCTCGTGGGAGCCGTGGTCGGATTGGGTATCGTCCACGGCGTCTTGCCGGATCACGGGTGGCCGATCGCCGCACTCTATGCGCTAGATAAGCCACGCAAGTGGATCAGCGGGACGATCGCCGCCCTCGTCCTGGGAGTCGGACATCTGATAAGTAGCGTTGCCCTAGTTTTGGCGTACTTCTGGTTCAGCGCCTTCGCATCGTTCGCCGAGGGGCCGTGGATGAAGCCGCTGGCCGGCGGATTGCTCGTGTTGTTGGGCGTGTACGAGTACGTCTCCGGTGGGCACGCACACGAGCACGAACACCACGATGAGCACCACGAATCGCACGGCCAAAGCGGGAGTCACGAACACAACGAAAATCACGAACACAGCGGAGACCATGGACACGACCACGGCGGGGGCCACGATCGCGAACACGGCGACGGACTCCTCTCGAATCTCCGTGGGCGACTCCCGGGCGGCCACACTCATCTCGACGAACAACACGCCGAGCGCGGACTCAGAACGCTCGGCGTGACGGCACTGGTGTTGGGCTTCGCCCACGAGGAACCCATCCAGATTCTCGCGATCTGTGCCGGGACCGACTTCTGTCTCGAGTTGATGCTCATCTACTCGGTCGCGGTGGTCGGTGCCATCCTCGCGCCAACGTTGCTTTTGGTCGCGGGGTATCAATCGCATCGAGAGCGCATCGAACAGTACACGCCGTATCTGCCGACGCTCACCGCCGCCGTGTTGATAACCGTCGGATTGGCGTTCATCCTCGGCGTCTTCTAACGCGACGGCAATATCTGGAATTGCTGATATATTTACGCATCGATATCACGTTCCGTGCCGATATTATTAATTTGTACTACCAGTCAAACCCTTTTTCCTAGTAACACTTTTTATACTATAGAACAGTAGTTATTAACGCAATGGCATACGCATGTTCAACCTGCGATTCGGAGTTCAATTCGGCGGCCGGTGTGACACAGCACGTCGCCCTGCATCACAACACCTGTGCCGTCTGTAACGACGCGTTCGACGACACGGACGGGCTCCGAGAGCACGTCCACGCAGAACACTAATCGAAAATCCTTTTCCGATCAATCAATCGTTATCGCCGTCGAATCGGTGTCTCGTCGCGAGCCCCGCCAGATGCGGCGCTTCCGGTATGACGAGTTTCGACAGTCCGGTTTCGACGGCAGCGCTGCTTCCGGGCAGACAGAAGACCGGCGTCCCGGAGACGACGCCAGCGACCGCCCGCGACGCCATCGCTCGGTGACCGATCTCCTCGTAGGAGATCG
>CAYQWI010000409.1:0-2255 GCA_964421165.1 uncultured Natronomonas sp. | reverse complement strand
CGGTCGGTTCGAGCCACTGGGACGAGACGGACGAGGTAGTCGACGAAGGGAGCGTTGTCGGTCTGGTCAGAAACGGTATCGACGGGTTCCGGTATTCGGGAGAGATCACAGCGATCAACATCGACGGTGCCGTCGATGTCACCATCGAGAGTAGCGATCTATAACCATGTCCACTTCAACAAGTGACGACCGGGAGCGACCAGATCCGGAGGTATCCGTCGAATCGGTCAGTGCGGATCTCCACGAATGGGAGACGATTCGAACGGACCGATGTGGCCGTCAACACTTCGTGTTCCTCCCGAATCACCCCGAGGATCGCGATCGTGAGGCGTTCGTCATCGCGGAAGATGCGGCCGTCGTCGAACTCGTCGATCATCGCTGATACGGACTGTAATGATTTATCGGTTATGATCAGGCCATGTTAACGAGGACTGGTAACAGACTACAACAGGCCGTATGAGACGACCCCCACAACCGTATTTGGCTCAATCATAGCTCGAATGTGAGACACGCGTTTCCTACCAGCGACGGCGAGAAGTCCATCTATAACAAAGCCGATCAGCCGATCAGTTAGCATCAGTCCCGATTCATTCGGGTGAATTGATCGATGACTGTACGTTCTGTCTCTCTTTCAGCACCTGGGATCGCGTCTCGGCTCAAAGAAACGGTTGACTTGTCAATGATCCGCTAATGGAGTTATCCGAACGAATATCCCGAGGAGTAAAAGCGACATTCGGGGCGAATATCCTCGATGTCGCCGCGAACGGACTTCTTATCGTCATCCTCGCTCGATATCTGCTCACTCCCGACGAATACGGGCTGTTGTATTTCGCGATCTCGATCTTCGGAGTGATCGGAATCTTCGGTACACTCGGACTCCCGTCCTCGATCGCTCGGTACGTGACCGAGTATGCCGAATCGGATCCGACGCAGCTTCGGTATATCCTCTCGTTTTCGCTCCTCGCACTCGTCACACTGGCCGGCATCGTCGGGCTCGTCGTGACGCTTTCGAGTCCTCTACTCGCGACGTATCTCGGAGAGCCGGAACTCGCACCGCTTCTCGCACTCGGGATCGGATATATCTTCTTGCAAGCGATGCGGAAATACCTCACAAAGAGTTTTCAAGGACTCAACCGCGTCGATTACAGCGCCCTTGTGAGTTCGATCTCCGCAGTGGGTAGAATCATATTCGTGATCGCGTTCGTGCTGCTCGGCCTCGGCGTCGTCGGCGCACTCGCCGGATACGTTGCGGGATTCCTCGTGGCCGTTGTGATCGGGTTCATCATCCTGTACCGGAAGTTCTACCGCGGCTACGAGGCGACTCTAACACCGGAAAGAGGCCTCCGAAAACGGATTCTCGAATACAGCATCCCGTTGACCGCGACTCGGGGAGCGACCGTCCTCGATAAGCAGGTAGACACGATTCTCGTCGGGATCTTTCTGACACCCGCAGCGGTTGGTTTTTATACCATCGCAAAACAGGTCTCGGAGGTGTGTATCACCCCTGCACAGGCGCTTGGATTCACCGTTTCTCCGGCGTACGGCGAACAGCAGGCGGGCGATCGGGGTGAACGGGCTGCACGGTTGTACGAACAGTCGCTTGAAGGCGTGCTGTTACTGTATGTGCCCGCTGTCGTTGGACTCGTTTTGGTCGCCGAGCCGATGGTACGGTACGTGTTCGGTCCGGAGTACCTCAATGCCGTTCCCGTCTTACAGATCATGGCACTGTACGTCCTCGCTAACGCGATCAACCGAATCACGAGCGACGGGTTAGATTTTCTGGGACGCGCACGCGCTCGGGCGATCGTCAAGTCGATCACGGCGATCGCGAACGTGATTCTCAACATTCTCTTGATCCCGACGATCGGGCTTATCGGTGCCCCCATCGCGACAGTCATAACGTACTCGATATACACCGGTGCGAACGTCTTCATCATCGGAAACGAGCTCCCGATCCAGTTCGGCACCGCCGTCCGGACGACGCTCGGCGTCTCGACGGTTTCCGTGGTGATGGGGGCCTGTGTGTACCTGTTGTTGCCGCACGTCTCCGGTCTGATCTCGCTTCTTGCCGTGGTCGGGCTCGGTATCGCAGTCTGGGCGTTCCTCGGAGCGCTTGGTGGGCTCTTGGATCTCCAAAAAGCAGTCGACTTCTTCGTTTGATTTGTCGCCGAACTCACTCGATCCGATCGTTCTTCGGCCGGTTCACGAACGCGTCCGATACCATCCCTCCCACGAGCAACACGACACCGAGGATG
>CAYQWI010000408.1:0-2274 GCA_964421165.1 uncultured Natronomonas sp. | reverse complement strand
GGGACAGGAATATAATCTGCTGCCTGTGATCTCCGACAGCGGCGTCGCGGGGGAAGACGTCGAGGTCGAAGAAGTCGATCTCGAAGACACCGAAGCATCGGGGGCATCAAACGGCACTGACACGGCGGACGAAGACGGGAACGAAGACGAGTAATGACCCCCGGACTCACTGCACTTTCACCGTTATTCGTCGGCCCGAGCGCGTTCCTTATCGGGACACTGCTCGCGATCGCGGTGGTTCTCGTAATCGCACGCATCATGATCGGGCTCGCCTGGAAACTCGTCGTGATCGGGGCGGTTGTCCTGGGTGTGCTTTGGCTTCTCGGCCTGATCGGCGTCGGCTCGCCCGGCCTCGGATAACCGATTCGATTTCGGTACGTTACTACCCGCCACCAGCGCGCTGCCAACCCTTAAGCGGATCCGGGACCACGATGTGTGTATGAGCGACCTACTCTCAGACGACGAGATCGAGAGCGAACTGCCCGACGGATGGGATCGAGACGGTGACGAAATCGTTCGCGTCTTCGAGTTCGAGTCCTATCTCGAAGGCGTCGGGTTCGCCGCCGGGGCGGGCGGTCTCGCCGAAGAGGCGTTCCATCATCCCGAGCTGACGATCGGCTGGCGGGAGGTCGAAGTCCGGCTGACGACCCACGATGCGGACGGCATCACTCAAAAGGACCTCGATCTCGCTTCGCGGTTCAACGAACTCACAGGATAGCGTCGACCGGCCCGCCTGTGGCAAACCATTTCTACCCGGCTTTCGAGGTCTTCGATGTATGTCCGAACGATTAGCCGACCAAACTGCAGTCGTCACCGGTTCCAGCAGCGGAATCGGAGCCGCTATCGCAACGAAATTCGCCGAGGAGGGCGCGAACGTCGTCACGAACTCCCGCGCGCTCGAACGCGCCGAAACGACCGCGGACGAGATCATCGACGCCGGCGGAAACGCGACGGCCGTCGAAGCCGATATCTCGAATCCCGACGAAGCCGAATATCTCGTCGAACGAGCGGTCGAGGAGTACGGTTCGCTCGATATCATGGTCAACAACGCCGGTATCTCCGTCGTCGGCCCGATACTGGAGATGGATCCCGACGACTGGCAACAGGTGATCGAAGTCAATCTCTCCGGGGTCTTCTACAGCGCGCAAGCCGCCGGCAAACAGATGGCCGAACAGGAGGCCGGCGGGCAGATGATCAACATCTCCAGCATGTTCGGCAGCGTCGGTATTCAGGGCCGCGCTCCGTACAACGCCTCGAAAGGCGGCGTCAACACGCTCACGCAGTGTCTCGCAGTCGAACTCGCGGAATACGACGTCTGTGTCAACGCGATGGCCCCCGGGTATATCGTAACGGAACTCACGGATCAGACGCGAGAGAGCGACGACCGCGGCACGGTTCTCGACAGGGACGATTGGCCCTACTACGGCTACGACGAAGAACACGTCGAGAACCGGACCCCGATGGGCCGCTTCGGGACGCTCGAAGAGATGCAGAACGTGGCGCTGTTTTTGGCCGAAGGCGATCACTACACCACCGGTGAAGTCATCACTTCGGACGGCGGCTGGTCCGCCTTCGGCTGGGGAAGTAAAGCGCTCTGAGATCGGTCGGCTGAAGCGGGCGGTTCGAATCGAAACGATTCGATCAAAAAAACGGAACTCCTTACTGCGGATCGAGCAGCGTGATCGGGTGCGGCGTCTCGTTTGCGGTCAGCGCGGCGATCTGTTCGCCACAGGACGTTCCGCTGGCGACGACTGGTCCGCCATCGGGTATCTGTTCTTCCAGGCGCGAGCCGACGTCCATGCTGAGTTCGTAGTACTCGGATTTGTACCCGAAACTGCCGGCCATTCCACAGCACTCGACGTCGGTCTCGGTCACGTCGTAGCCGGCTCTCGAAAGCACTTCGACCGTGTACGGCTCCAGCCCCATCGTCCGCTGTTGACAGTGGCTGTGGTAGGTGAGATCCTCGGCATCGACCGCCGGGAGCGAGTCGATCTCGGCGCCGTTCTCCAAGAGCCCGTAGATGTACTCGAACAGCTCGTAGCTGTTGTCGTTCATCCGGGTCGCCGAGTCCTCCGGAAGGAGTCGGCCGTACTCGTTTTGGAACATCGCGAGGTCGGACGGTTCGATGACGACGATGTCGCGCCCGGCGTCGATGTGTTCGGCCAGCGTTCCGTACACGTCGCTGGCTCTGTCACCTGCAGTGTCGATCATCCCCTGTGAAAGCGGCGCACGACCGCTTTCGGAAACGGCTGGCACGCGGACGGAGACGCCGAG
>CAYQWI010000407.1:0-2276 GCA_964421165.1 uncultured Natronomonas sp. | reverse complement strand
ACGATCCGCGAGAGCGGTGTCGACGACGAACAGATCACGGAACGACTCAACGTCGCTAACGACTTACTCGAAGAGTTCGACGAGCGCGGTACGACGATCGGAGCAAAACAGTTCGGCGACAGTCACATCATCGAACTCCCGGTCGCTTCCTTTTCGAACGTCAAACCGTTCGAGGAGCTAATCTTATTCACGCTCGGCGAACACCGCGTCTTCCAGTCGGTCTCCGAGTTGGCCCAGACGCTCGCTCGCGAACTCGGCGAGGAGTACACCGATTCGTTCCGTTCGAAAGTAATATACAACGTCGATCGACTCGGCCCTGGCGGCAAGGGATATATCGAACAGGACGAACACGGCAAATCGTATCGGACGCGGCTGTCGCGGATCGGCGAGTTGTGGGTGCGGTCGCACGCTGACGAATCGGAGCTGTGACCGACTCTCAGATAAAAGAGCTATCAGAAGGCGTCCACAGTCCCGTCCGGACGGACGGTAACGACGGGAACAGGTGCGGTTCGAACGACTTTGTCGGTGACGCCTCCGACGACCGTTCGTTCGAACCCGCTTCGACCGGCAGTCCCCATCACGATCATGTCGGCATCAACCTCTCCCGCGTACGCTGAAATCTCCTCGGCGGGGGTGCCGGTTCGGACGACAACTTCGGCTTCGAGTCCGTACGTCTCCGCAGCTGTTGCCAGTTCGGAAGCCCACTCGGAAGCTATCTCGGTTATCTCCGCTTCACTTTGGGATGCAGAGCCGCCGGTCGATGAACGATGGACTGGATCGGTCTCTCCCACGGATAACGCGTGAACTGTCGCATCGATCTTTTTTGCGAATTCGAATCCGACTTCGGCAGATGATTTGGAATATTTACTTCCATCTGTAGGAATAATAACAATATTATGTTCCATTCGTGTTGTGATTATAGCGTATACTGCAAGAATATATAACTGCTGTGTTTAGCGCAAACGAACTCTGAGTTCTCCGAATCGAAGTACGCGCGGCCTCGACTATCCCAGCGGTTCGGACACCGTCACACTAGCAACTGGATATCGGCGTCAACCATCTCTTGAAACGCCGAGGCAGCGCCGACGCCGGTGGTGACGCCGTCGTAGAAGTCGTCCTCGTCGTAGTCCAGGAGATCGATCGTCATCTGACACGCTTGCAGATCGACGCCGCTGTCGATCGACATCTCGATCAGCTCTTCGATGGAGGCGACGTCGTTGTCTTCGATCTTGCCGCGCATCATCCGCGTCGTCATCCGGTCCATCCCGGGGAGCGCGGCGATGACGTTCGGGACGGGCATGTTGGGATTGCCGACCGAACTCAGCTTGAGATCTTTCGAGTTCTCCTCGTGGAGGATTTCGAGCCCCCAGAAGGTGTGAAAGACAGTGACTTCGTAGCCGAAGGCGGCGGCCGTACTCGCGAGGATCAGCGGCGGGTACGCCATATCGAGCGTTCCTTTCGTCGCGATGATTACCATCTTCTTAGGATCGTCGTCGACGTCCGTCCGGAGATCCGCGAGCTCGGTTTCGAGTTCGTCGATGCGGGACTGCAGCTCGTCGATCTCTTCGGCGGAGAATGCGGCGTCCGATCCCGCGGGCGTATCCGTACTCATAGTTACTCGGCCTTCTGGATGTAGTGTTTGTAGACGTCCTCGCCGTCATCTGTCGTCTCTTCTTGCTCGAGCAGCTCGGCTCCCTCAGTCGATTCCGCCCACCCGGCGATATCGCTCATGCTACCGGAGTCGGTGGCGACGACTTCGAGCGTTTCACCGGCAGCGAGGCTGTCGAAGGCGCCTTTCGTTTTGATGACCGGCATCGGGCAGTTCTGTCCTTTCACGTCGAGCGTTTCGGTTGATTCCGTACTCATGTTGTATCTCCCCTGTGTTGGGGTTAAATCACAATACTGGCTATTCCGCAATAAGTGTGTCGATTATTGGGATTGATTTGAATTACTGCCATATCGTGGCATCTAATATATTAAATGGCTTATAATCTATCCTCTTCAATCATATTGTAGTCTATGTCTTCACGAACTGTATTGTGTATTTTTTGAATTACTATGCAAACTCTTAAGTCGGTCTAGTGAATACGGGTTGGTGTACATGGATCCCGAAGCGATGGATTTCCCAACACCGGACGCATCAGTCGAGTCGATCACCCCCGAAGCGCTCAAGTCGCGTATCGACGACGGCGAGTCCGTCACGATCCTCGACGCGCGCATGGCGAGCGACTACGACGAGTGGCGGATCGACGGCGAAAACGTCGAGAGCATCAACA
>CAYQWI010000406.1:0-2278 GCA_964421165.1 uncultured Natronomonas sp. | reverse complement strand
GACCTCGACGGAACGAAAAGCGTCGAGCGGGCGTTGACCGACATGAACGGTGTCGGCCGGCGCGTCGCTCGCATCATCGTCGACAAGGCCGACGTCGACCGCAGAGACGTCCTCGGCGCCCTCGACGAGGAAAAGATCGACGAGATCGTCGAACTCGTCGAAGGGTACGCCGGGGAAGTCCCCGAGTGGCTCACGAACCACCAGCGGGACTTTTTCACCGGCGAAACCACCCACGAGATCGGCAACGACCTCGACATGAGCCGGCGACAGGACGTAAACCGGATGAAGATGATCGACTCCTACCGCGGCGTCCGTCACAAGCGCGGCCAGAAGGTCCGCGGACAGCGTACCAAGTCCACCGGCCGGACCGAAGGAACGATCGGCGTCAACATCGAGGCGATCAAAGAGGAACAGGCCGAAGAGGAGGCTGCTGACGAATAATGGCACTCGGAAACAACACCAAGTTCTACGAGACGCCGAACCACCCCTTCCAGGGCGAACGGATCGCGGCGGAGGGCGATCTCCTCTCCCGATACGGGCTCAAGAACAAGGAGGAACTGTGGCGTGCACAGTCCGAACTGCGCGGTTACCGCCGTGAGGCCCGCCGACTCATCGGCGAGGCCCAGGGCGACACCGACGCCGCCGCCGAAGCCGGAAGCGAGTTCCTCGCACGGCTAAAACGGATCGGCGTTCTCGACGAGGGCGACAGCCTCGACGACGTCCTCTCGCTCGACGAGACCGACATCCTCGAACGGCGACTGCAGACCGTCGCCTACCGAAAGGGGATCGGCAACACGCCGAAACAGTCGCGTCAGTTCATCACGCACGGTCACGTCACCGTCGACGGCGCCCGCGTCGGATCGCCGTCGACGAAAGTCGATGTCGCCGACGAGGATTCGATCGAGTTCGACGAGACGAGTCCACTCGACGACGATCTCCACCCCGAACGCGCGGAGGGACAATAAACGATGGCAGACGAAAACACCTGGGGCATCGCACACGTGTATGCCTCGTTCAACAACACGATCATCACCGTAACGGATCTGACCGGCGCCGAGACGATCGTCAAATCGTCCGGCGGAACGGTCGTGAAACAGAACCGAGACGAGGCGTCGCCGTATGCGGCCATGCAGATGGCCGAGGTCGTCGCCGAGCAGGTACAGGACGCCGGCATCGACGGCGTCCACGTCCGGGTTCGCGGCCCCGGCGGCAACCTACAGACGAATCCGGGTCCGGGCGCGCAGGCGACGATCCGGGCGCTCGCCCGGGCCGGGCTCGAGATCGGTCGCATCGAGGACGTCACACCGACCCCACACGACGGGACCCGACCCCCGAAGAACGCGGGATTCTAACATGTCCGAGGAGTACGAGGTAACGTTCATCGATCGCGACGACCGGAGCGCGAGGTTCCTCGTCCGCGGCGTGACCCCTGCCTTCGCCAACGGGGTCCGCCGGGCGATGATCGCCGACGTCCCGACGCTCTCGATCGATACCGTCCGCGTCATCGAGAACTCGTCGGTGATGTTCGATGAACAGCTCGCGCTGCGGCTCGGATTGGTGCCGCTGACCACACCGGACGACTACCGGCCGGACGACACGGTCACGCTGGCGATCGACGTCGAGGGTCCCGGAACGGCGTACTCGGGCGATCTCGTCTCCAGCGACGAGAAGGTACAGCCCGCGGCGGAGAACGTCCCGATCATCGATCTCAAGGAAAACCAGCGACTCGAACTCGAGGCCGACGCCGAACTCGGCTACGGAAAGGACCACGCCAAACATCAGGGCGGCGTGGCCGTCGGCTACCGACACCTCCAGCGTGTCGAGGTCGTCGGCGAGAAAAGCGAGTTCGAGGACGACGAACCGGAGATCCTCCGGGGCGTCATCGAAGCGGACGGCGAACTCGTCGATACCGAGACGTTCGGCAACGATCTCAGCGAGCGCTTCCCCGGAAAGGAACTCGAAGTCACGGACGTGCCGAACGCGTTCGTCTTCGACGTCGAAACCGACGGTTCGATGTCTATCGACGAACTCGTCCTGAAAGCGACCGAGTCGCTGGGAACGCGAGCCGAAGAACTCGAAACCGCGATCCAACTGTAACATAGATGTCTCCCCACAAACCCGATATGACGTCCGATCCGGGCCCGAGCGGCGGCAATGTCGCGCGTTCGGGACCGGCGATTCCACGGACCGAAAGCGGTTTCAGTGGGGACAGAAAACACACAACTGCACGCAGGGATAGCCAAGTCAGGCCAACGGCGCAGCGTTCAGGGCGCTGTCC
>CAYQWI010000405.1:457-2280 GCA_964421165.1 uncultured Natronomonas sp. | reverse complement strand
GGTCCCTGATGGTTTGTGTGCGAGCTGTTTTAGCCCCCCGGCGAGCGCGATGAGTCGCGCGGCCAACACCGGGCCGGCGAGCGCTGAAAGGTTCGGCGCGATCTCGGGGGCGGTCCGTTCGACGTGGGCGCGTAGATCGGCCGTCTCGTCGTCGAGGTCGCGAACGCGACGCGCGAGCGAGATCAGCTGTGCGTCGTCCGGATCGTCAGTCTCCGCGAGCTTTTTTGCGTACGAGACGCCGGTTTCGGCGTCCTCGCGCCGGCTGCCGGCCCACTCGGCGACGCGCTCTGCGAGTTCGTTCGCGACGCGCTCGCAGTCGTCCATCGCCCGGACGGCGTGAATGAGCTGCTTGTCGTCGGCGGTTTCGGCCTCCCGAACGGCCGTTCGGGTGGCCGCCATCGTCGCTTCGTGGAGCGTGTCGTAATACTCGCTCTCGCTGGCGGCAAACCCCGACTCGACGGCGAGTCCCGGCCACTCGCGTGGCTCGTCGGCCGAGCCGCTCCGGACGGCGGCCGCAGCCGCGTCGGTGTCGCCGGGGTCGATATCGGCGAACCACCCCGATTCGGCGCTCGTGTTTTCGGACATGGACGGCTCTACAGGCTGCGGTCGTATATGCGTTCTCGATGCGAAAAACGGGTCGCCGATCCGACGCTACGGTTCGATGACGAGCTTGCCGAAGAAGCTCTCCTCCATCACGTCGCGTTGGGCGTCGCCGGCCTCCTCGAGATCGTAGCTTCGAGCGATGTCGATAGAGAGCTGATCGTTCTCCATCAGATGTGCGACCCCGTTGAGCAGCTCCCGGATGTCCGGCGCGTTAAACAGGATCATCAGTTTGTAGGTGACGTCTTTCGCCCGGCCGCCGGCGATGTTCGAGAAGCTCGGATCGGGGTTGTTCTCGCCGATCCCGACCACGATAGCGTCGCTGGCCGCAACGTCGGCGTCGAACTGGAGGTAATCGTCGAGTCGGTGATCGAAGATGACGTCGGCGCCGCCGCCGGAGGCGTCGAGCACCGCGTCAGCGAGGTCGTCACGCCCGTAATCGAGGATCGCGTCCGCCCCCAGCGCGTCGATGTCGTCGTGGTATTTCGGCGCGGCGGTCGTGATGACGTTCGCGCTGACGGCGTCGGCGATCTGAACGGCGGCGTGACCGACGCCACCGGACCCGCCGTGGATGAGACAATCCTGCGCCGGCTGGAGGGCGGCGTGGTCGATCAACCCTCTCCAAGCGGTACAGGCGGCGACGCCGGCCGCACCGGCTTCGGCCATGTCGATACCGTCCGGCAGGTGGACGACGCGATCCGTCGGCACGGCGGCGTACTCGGCGTAGGCCCCCTGGAACCCGCCGTTTCCGATTCCGGTCCCGAAGACGCGATCACCGGCTTCGAACCCCTCGCTGTCGCCGGCTTCGGCGACCGTCCCGGCGAAGTCGACGCCGGGCGTGAACGGCAATCCGACCGGCTCGTACGAGCCGTCCGTAAAGTACGTATCGACGGGATTGATGCCGGCCGCTTCGATTTCGACCAGCAGTTCGTCCCCGGCCGGTTCGGGTCGATCGATCTCTTCGACGCTCAACGCTTCGGGTCCACCGTGCTCGGCAACTTGAACAGCTCTCATACCACGTGGAACGACTCGGCGGAGGAACATAAACGTGGATGCTGCCGTTCGAGTGTGAACATTCAGCAGACCGGCTTGGGATTGACCCCCATCGACTCGAGCGCGTCGACGTACTCCCCGTACGCGGCCCCGATCGCGGCGGTCGCGGCCGCCAGCGCGCGCTCCCAGCACGCCTCGTCGTCGCCGCACTCGGCTTCGAGTAGCTCCGT
>CAYQWI010000405.1:0-447 GCA_964421165.1 uncultured Natronomonas sp. | reverse complement strand
TGTGCCGTCTGCGGATCGGCGTTGCCGACGAAGAAGCCGATCACCTGCTGTTTGGACGCTTCCGCCGCGATCGTCCGGCCGACGAACCCGCCGAGCCGCTCAGCGGTGTCGTCGAGGTCCCGCAGATACGCCCCGATCGCCGGCACCGCACCCGGTTCGTGCTCGTCGAGTTCGCCCACGACTGTCTCGTAGTGTTCTCGCTCTTCGGCGGCCGTTTTTTCGAACGCTTCGGCGACGGCACCCGACGCCGTCTCGGCCCACTCTTCGTAGACTTCCGCCGCGTGATACTCGGCCGTCGCCGCGGCGGTCAAAACCGCCTCCTCGTCCATCTCTCCGGCGGTATCGGCATAAAGCGACTTCGAGGAACCGAGCCGGGAGAGCTCGGTCTCGCTTTCGTCTCGGACAGTGGCGATGAATTCGTCGGAGTTCATAGTTGGTGTTCGTTCG
>CAYQWI010000404.1:0-2293 GCA_964421165.1 uncultured Natronomonas sp. | reverse complement strand
GGGGACGCCCTTTTCGATGACAACCGCGTCGGCTCCTTCGCTGGCGGCCGCGTATCCGGCCGAGGAACCGGCCGGACCTCCGCCGACGATGGCGACATCTACGTGTTGCATACACGCCTCGCCAACCCGCGGGGGCTTAAAACACCTGAACTGGAACCGATAGCCGGCACGTCTCGGTAGCGGTCGACGAGCATCAGTACGTCGGCGATTCTTCCCGGATTCCGTCGCGTTTGTTCACGAGTCGGGCGAACACGAACAACGCGTCCGAGAGTCGGTTGAGATACGCCACGGCGGCGGCGTTGATCGATTCCTCGGCTGCCAGTGCGGCCGCGCGACGCTCCGCACGCCGGCAAACCGAGCGGGCGTGATGGAGCTTCGCGCCGACCTCGCTCCCGCCGGGAAGGATGAAGCTCTGTAACGGATCGAGTTCGTCGTCGAAGCCATCCATCCAATCTTCGAGTTTCTCTACGTGGTGTTCCTCGATGTGAGGCGCGTCGGCGTCCTCGGTATCCGGGTTCGCGAAATCGGCTTGAATTATGTGGAGGTGATTCTGGATCGCTTCGAGTTTCTCGTCCACGTCGTCGTAGCCCGACGGGCGGATGGTGCCGACGAGGCTGTTCACCTCGTCGACTGTCCCGTAGGCTTCGATTCGGGGACTCGTCTTCGAGACGCGGGACATATCCCGGAGATCGGTCATTCCCTCGTCACCGCGACCGGTGTAAATCTTCATACGATAATATTTGTGCACGCGGTGGCTTAAATCCGTACGGCTACTCCTCGGGGTCTGTCGATTCGGTGCGATCCGACTCGGTCGGTCGGATAAAAAAGTACGCGAAAACGCCGAACGCCACGCCCAGAGCGAACCCCCAACGAACGCCGAGACGGAGGTCTCCGATCAGGTATCCGCCGAGTAGCATACAGCCGAACGCGAGCGAAAAGAACGTCGCAGCGCGTGTGAGATCCCCCTCTACGAGGCCGCTCATCGCTGATCAGCGGCTTTCAAAAGCCTTTGCCCTGCAGTTCGCGGGCGATGATGTTCTTTTGGATCTCGGTGGTCCCCTCGTAGATCTGAGTGATCTTCGCGTCCCGATAGAGGCGTTCGACATCGAAGTCGTTGACGTAGCCCGCTCCGCCGTGGATCTGCAACGCCTCGTTTGCTACATCGACAGCGACTCTGGAGGCGTATTCCTTCGCCATCGAGGCGAGTTTCGTATCCGGCGCGCCACCGGAGTCGACCGCCCATGCGGATTTTAGCGTCAGGTTTCGGGCCGCCTCAGTATCCGTGTACATCTCGGCGAGCTTGTGCTGAATCGCCTGGAAGTCGCCGATCGGTCGTCCGAACTGCTCGCGCTCCCCGGCGTAGTCGAGCGCGCGTTCGGTGGCTCCCTTCGCGATGCCGACACCCTGTGCTGCGACGCCCGTCCGCGTGGCGTCGAAGAAGTTCATCTGCTGGAGGAAGCCGGCACCGGCAGTACCTATCAGATTCTCTTCTGGAACACGTACGTCATCGAGGATGAGCTCGGCAGTGTCGGAGGCTCGAATCCCCATCTTCCCCGTGATTTTTTCGGCCTCGAAGCCGTCTCGGTCCGATTCGATAACGATCTGTGAGAAGCCGTTGTACCGCCCCTCCGCGTCGGGGTCAGTCAGACACAGTGTGACGAAATAGTCGCCGACTGAGCCGTTGGTGATCCACATCTTGTTTCCGTTTATCACCCACTCGTCGCCGTCTTTTTCGGCACGGGTACTCACGCTCGAAACGTCCGATCCCGTGTCCGGTTCCGAGATCGCCGCACCGCTTATCGCTTCGCCTCTGGCTACGGGTTCTAAGAACCGCTCTTTTTGTTCTTCGGTACCGTAATCGACGATCGCTTCCGTACCGAAACTCGCCGCGAGGATCGAAAGCGCGATGCCGGGATCCGCGGCAAACAACTCCTCGGCGATGAGTACGGAGTCGACGGCGTTGTAGCCCGCACCGCCGTACTCCATCGGGATCGTCGCTCCGCACAACCCCATCTCAGCCGCCGAATCCACGATATCGTGCGGAAATTTCTCTTCGATATCGTACTCGCGCGCGTTCGGTCGAACCTCGTTATCTGCGAATCGCCGTACCTCCTCTTTCAACTGTTTTTGCTCGTCGGTCAGCCCAAAATCCATACGTCTAAATCGGGAGGGGCGCCACATAACATTTGGCATAATAAAAGCGCATAAACGGAAACATCGTTCAAACAGTTGGGATATTGTATCAGGCTGAATGAATTCGTACATTAGTCCGATATCGAGATATTTTGGCGTA
>CAYQWI010000403.1:0-2312 GCA_964421165.1 uncultured Natronomonas sp. | reverse complement strand
CATTCGGCGGGTTCGTTCCACATCGTGTGGGTCAGTGCGCCCGAATGTGTTGCTATTGAGAACGGTTCTCGTCGCATGCGTTACGAAAACTCTCGTCCAGCGAATCTTCGACTATTCACTGTCGAAGACGTTGTTGCCGCGCTGAGGCAGTGACAGCCGCCTCACCGTGAGGGATACCGGCTCACTTTGACATCCACCCCCGACTGAAGTCGTGAGCGTTCTCCTCAATTCCGTGTAACCGGAATATATGGTGTGTCGTCGTGAACGGTCTCTATAGGATGTCAGGTCGAGTCGCTCACGGGAACCCGTAGCTGGTAATGACTGAAATTCACTCGATACGACCGCTCGGCGCGATTCTCCTCTCATTTGGGACGATCGCTCTCGTCGTCCTGTTTCGGCATCGGACGCGGCTTCGACACGCGATAACCGTCGGCGCGGCCGCGCTCACCTTCGGGCTCGTCGCCAGTCTCATCCGGCCGGTGCGACAGGGGCAAACGCCGACGACGAACCTCGGAACGCTCGTCGGAACGATCGACCTCAGTTTCCAGGCCGACCCGCTCGGACTGCTATTCGCACTCACCGTGAGCGGACTCTGGGTCGTGACCGCGGTCTACAACATCGGCTTTGCGGACGGGGAGGGGTTGACTCACCGGACGCGGTATCTCGCTGCGCTCTGGCTCAGCATCGGCTCCGGTCTCGGTGTCGCGTTCGCCTCGAACCTGCTGGTGCTCGTCCTGTTTTACGAACTGACGACGATCGGAACGTATCCGCTCGTCGCTCACTACGGAACCGAGCGGGCGCGGAGGGTCGGCATCGAATACGTCTGGTACGTCATCGGCGGCGGGACGCTCGTCGTCGGTGGAACCATCGGTATCTACGCGTTGGCCGGGACGGTCACGTTCGTTCCCGGCGGGATCCCGGAGCTCGTCGCGGCGACTGATGGGTCGATCGCCGCGTACGTGGCGATACTGAGCTTGCTCGCTGGCTTCGCGGTGAAGGGAGCGGTGATGCCGTTTCACGCGTGGCTCCCGAAGGCGATGGTCGCCCCGACGACAGTGTCGGGGGTTCTCCACGCCGTCGTCGTCGTGAAATCCGGCGTGTTCGGCATCGCCCGAACCGTTCTGGAGGTGTTCGGGCCGGAGCTAACGTCGGCGATGGGTGTGGCCGCCCCGCTGGCGGCGGTGGCCGGCGCCACGATCGTCCTCGGGAGCCTGCTCGCGCTCACACAGGATGACCTGAAACGGCGGCTCGCGTATTCGACGATCGCGCACCTCTCGTACGTCGTCTTCGGCGTGGCGATGCTCACGCCCGCGGCGGTGGTCGGCGGACTCGTCCACATCGGCGCCCACGGCGTCACGAAGCTCGCGCTGTTTTTCTGCGTGGGCGTGTTGACGATCGAGACGGGCCACAAGAAGGTTTCAGAGATCGCGGGGGTCGGGCGAGAGTATCCGGTGACGATGGGCGTCTTCGCCGTCGGCGCCTGCTCGCTCGCGGGGTTGCCGCTGTTCGCCGGGTTCGTCAGCAAGTGGTATGTACTGGTCGGAAGCGCGGCTGTGCACCCGGCCGTCCCGCTCGTGTTCGTGCTCTCCGGAGCGTTGAACGTCGCCTATTTCTGGCCGATCGTCTACACGGCGTTCTTCGAAACCCCGGAGACCGCTGACCCGAAACCGCTTATCGACGGGTCGCTCGGCGGGAACGGAACCAACGCGCACGCAAGCGCCGCGACTCGGACGAGCGACTCCACCGCGGAGACTGACGGTGGAGCGAGCGGACGGCGCGATCGAGCGGACGAGAAGGGGCCCGCACTGTCCAACGAGACGTCTCTCACCCTGCTCGGCTCGCTCGTGGTACTCGGATCGGTCGTCGTCGTATTCGGGGTCGCACCCGGCGAGCTGGCGCTACTCGATCTCGCCCGACAGACCGCCGAGGCGAGCGTCGGGGAGGTGTTCCCGTGATCGAGACGCTGGGCGGGATACCGCCCGCGAGTCTCGTCTTGCTCGCCGCGCTCGTCGGGCTGAGCAGGAACCGCCGAGCCGTTACCGGCGCGGGCGTCGCTGCGTGTACACTGGTGACGGCGTGGACGCTCACCGTCCCCGCGGGCACCGCAGGTGCGTGGACGTTCCTCGAGTTCGCGCTCGTTCCAGTGGCTGTCGACCCCGTCTCACGCGTCGTCGCCCTCGCGTTCGCGGCCTTCGGGATCGTCGCGCTCACGTATCTCTACGGGACGGGCGGCGAGTGGTATCACAGCGCCGTCGCGCTGGTGTATATCGGTGCGGCGATCTGGGGAGTCGTCGCCGGTGACTGGGTGAGCC
>CAYQWI010000402.1:0-2313 GCA_964421165.1 uncultured Natronomonas sp. | reverse complement strand
ATTGCCGAAGATCTGTGAGAGGCTGATGGCAGTCGTCGACCCCTCGTCGTAAACGTCCGCGAGGATCGTCGTTCCGGTGGTCCCGAAGAGCCCGAGACCGGATCCGAGGACGAACGACGCGGCGAGGAAGATTCCGAACGCCGGGGCGGTCACGACAAGCGTGATGCCAACGGTGGCAATGAGGAGTGCGCCAGTCAGGACCAATCGCTCGCCCACCCGGTCAGCCAGGACCCCGCCCGGGAGGCTCATGAGGGAGTACCCGAGCCAAAGGAGGCTCAACGTGATCCCGGCCGTCGCGTAGTCGATACGGAATTCGAGCGCGACCTCCGGGATGAGAACCGGATAAATGAGTCGCGTCCCGAGCGAGAGGAACCACGCCGCACAGAGGACGACGAGAACCCAGCCCGTGCCATCGGCCCACAGGCGGGAAGCGGTCTTATAAAACTGCTGACGGAGCATCGCTCAGCGCCTCCCGAGAAGACGCGCTCCCGGCACGTTCCCGCTCCTTCGACCATACTTTTCGTGCGTTGTGAGACCCGCAACTGTTGGTAGTGTATCCTCCTCTGGCATGCCGTTCAGGTCTACGCTGTGGGACGCGTCGTTGATAGCGAGAATTCTTTCCCCTCCGTTATAAAAAGCATCGGGTTTGGGTCGAGGAGATTCATATGGAGTATCGTAGCCAACCGAAGCGTTCGACCCCCGTCTTTCGGCACTGTCTCTCGGTCAGTCGCGAGGAAACTACGAACGTCTACGATAATTCCTATCAGACCAGCGCTTCGCGGAGCTTTTCGATCGGGTGGGCGGGTCGCTCACCTTCGAAATCGTCGTCCGCGAGCTGAGAGCGACACGACGCGCCGGGAGCGACGACTGTACCGCCGCTGGCTTCGACTTTTCCGTGAAGGATTTCGCCGATCGCCTTCGAGAGCTCGTAGTGTTCGGCCTCGTAACCGAACGAGCCGGCCATCCCACAGCACGACGAGTCGATCGCGTCGACCTCGTAGCCGGCCGACTGCAGCGCGAGCGCGGCGTGGTGATCGCGGTTCAGCGCTTTCTGATTACAGTGGCCGTGATACGTCAGGAGTTCGTCGGGCGCGTCGAATTCGAGATCGGCGGTGACGGCGTAGGTGCTCAGGTACTCACAGACGCCGTACGCGGAGACGGCGAGCTCTTCGACGCGTTCGTCGGAGAGGAGATCGACGTACTCGTCTTGGAACATGACGGCGTCGGACGGTTCGACGAAGAGCACGGACCAGCCGTCCTCGACGTACGGAAAGAGCGAATCGAGATTGGTTCGCGCCCGCGTTTCGGCCTCATCGAGCAGGCCCATCGAGAACGCCGCCCGCCCGCTCGGCGCGATCTCGTCCGTGTCAGCGATTCGAACGTGGATGTCGGCCGCTTCGAGCAGTTCCACGGCCGCTTTGCCGGGCTCGGGATAGTTGTAATTCGTGTACGTGTCCGGAAAGAGGATGACGCGGTCGTCGGCGTCGGCCGCAGAGACCCGTGACCCGCGAGCGTCGAACCAGTCGACGAGCGTCTCGTCAGAGAATGTTGGCAGCTCGCGCTCGGGGGCGATACCGAGAGCTTTCTCGGCGAGAAGTCCCGAGCCGGGAAGTTTCTGCGCCCAGTTGGAGACTGGCGCGAGAGCGCTTCCGATCGCGTTGACTCGGTCGACGTTGCCGAACAGCTTCGATCGCAGGCTCGTCCCTTCCTGTTGGTGATAGTCGTATTTTACTTCGGCTTTCAGCTTCGCGAAATCGACACCAGTGGGACAGTCGGATTTACAGCCTTTACAGCCGACGCAGAGATCGAGCACCTCTGTTTGGAACCGTTCGGAGTAGATTTCGTCTTCGGGGAGTTCGCCGCTTATCGCGGCTCTGAGCGCGTTCGCGCGCCCCCGAGTCGCCTGAACCTCCTCGCGGGAGGCCCGAAACGTCGGACACATCGTGTTCTCGTCGGTCTGGCGGCAGGTTCCGCAGCCGTTACACAACTCGACGAGATGTGAGAAGCCGCCCTCCTCCGAGAAGTCGAGTTTCGTCTGCGGCTCGATCGTCTGATACGTCGGTCCATAGCGGAGGTTTTCGCGCATGTCCGCGCCGACGCCGCGGTCGGTCTTGGGTCCGATATCGCCGGCGCTGTCCCGATAAACGACGTTTCCTGGGTGCATGAACCAGTCCGGATCGAACGCCGTCTTGAGCTCTTTGAACGCACCCCAGAGGTCCTCACCGTACATCTTCGGATTGAACTCGGTGCGAGCCATGCCGTCGCCGTGTTCGCCCGAGAACGCGCCGTGGTGTTTCAACACGAGATCGGTCA
>CAYQWI010000401.1:0-2324 GCA_964421165.1 uncultured Natronomonas sp. | reverse complement strand
GGCGCGAGTCCGCCCATGTGGTACATCGGAAGCGGGACGTGCCAGCAGTCGTCGGCTCGCAATCCGAGCCGGAACGCCGAGGCGGTCGCACTTGCGAGCACGTTCGCCAGGGTCAAGATGACTCCTTTCGGTTCGCCCGTCGTTCCCGAGGTGAAAAGAACCGCGAGCGGATCGCCGAGTTCCCATTCGGGAAGGTCGAACAATTCGGGCGTAACCGCCGAGAGCGTCTTCACGTCCGGCGGTTCGTCGAGTGAAACCACCCGCGTGTCAGCTGCCTCCCTGACAGTCTCGACAGTGTCCGCCTCACAGAGAGCGACCGTCGGATCGATCCGGTCCAGCCGCGCTCTCAACTCGGTCTCGGTCAGTCTGACGTTCAGCGGAACGAGAACGGCACCGAGCCGCTGGACGGCGTGTACCACTTCGACGAATCCGGGGCCCGTCCTCACACAGACGGCTACAGTGTCGTCGACGCCGACACCGGTCCCGGCCAGCCGCCCGGCGACCGTTTCCACCCCGTCATCCAACTCGGCGTAACTCAGGTCCGTATCGACAGGGCCGGCCGCTCGAATCGCAGTGGCTCGCGGCGTCGCGTGCGCCCGAACGGCAAGCCAATCTCGCATCGTGTCGTCCGCCCTTTCACCGTGGTGGGATATTTCCTTTTCCCTGTGGAACGGCCACCGCACCGCCGGTGACTGGACAGACGCCGTCCCGAATGTCCGATTCGAGCAATTCGCCGGTTGCGAGGCCGCAAGGCCGTGTGTTCGGGACGGATGCGGCGAGATGAACCGCACCGGCGCGCGCGATCGCGCCGTCGATCGTCGTCGTTACGAGAACGTCAGTTCCCGCCTCACGGGCGGATTGGGCGATCGCGTGAGCGACGTCGACGCCACCGAGAGCCATCGGCTTACAGACCAACACGTCGGCGATACCGGCGTCGAGAACCGCGTCCGGGCCGTGTTCGACGATCCCCTCGTCGATCGCGATCTCGACGCCGTGACCGCGGAGGCGTTCGTGTGCGTGGAGCTCCGCGGCCGGAAGCGGCTGCTCGACGGTGGCGACATCGAGCGCGGCCAGTTCGGGGACGATCCGTTCGGCAGTCTCGAGATCCCATCCGCCGTTTACGTCGACGCGCAGTTCGATCTCGGGACAGCGCTCGCGGACCGCTTCGATTCGTCCGATGTCGACGTCCGGTCGCCGCTTCCCGACTTTTACTTTGACCGCCGGGTAGCCGGATTCGACTGCCGCTTCGACGGCCTCGGCTATCTCTGGGGCCGAGCGATCGCCGACTGTCGCGTTCACCGGGACCGACTCGATTCGGCTATCTGTTCCGAGATGTCGATAGAGAGGTCTCCCTTCGGATCGAGCCGTCGCGTCAAGGACGGCCAACGAGAGACCGTGACGGGCGGCCGGTGTCGTCGCCAACTGATCGGCTTCGAGCGCCGACCGGGGGGCATCGACGGCCGCCAGCGCTCGCCTACACTCCGCTACCGATTCCGTCCAGCCGGCCAACGGTGTCGCCTCGCCGACGCCGACCGTTCCGTCGATCTCGACGCTGACGACGAAGCCGCGACGCGTTTCGATCTCGCCGGCGGCGGTTTCGAGCGGATGTGAAAGCGGCAATGAGAACGGTTCGAGGTTCATTGTCAGACGAATGCGGGCGCGGCGAGCCCGATCGCGAAACACACCGAGTGAGCGAAGAGCAGCTGTCCGGTTCGTTCCAAAGCCGGATTCAACGCCTCACCGTCGGTTCGCCGCCAGACTATCGTTCCGATCTGGAATGCGAACGGTGCAGTGACGAGCGGCAACAAAACGATCGGATTGCCCCCGTCGAGCCAAAAGACGATCGGAACGGCGTAGGCCATACCGACCATCGCCGTCCACTCGATCCGACTGGCCCGATAGCCGAGGATCACCGCGAGTGTCCGCTTGCCGGAGTCGGCGTCAGTTTCTCGATCGCGGATATTGTTGACCACGAGAATGGCCGTCGAGAGCCCGGCAGCCGGCAGTCCGGCGACGACCGCAGCCGCAGGCACCGTCCCGTCAGGGATCCACAGCGGGAACGGCCCAGCCGCGGCCCCGACTGCCTGCACGTAGTAGGTTCCGGCGACGGCGATCACTCCGAAGAAGACGAAGACGAACAGGTCTCCGAACCCCCGGTATCCGTACGGAAGCGGACCGCCGGTGTACGTGATTCCGGCGACGACGCCCGCAAGTCCGATAACGAGAATCGGGATCCCGCCGATGTACACGAGATACGTTCCGACGAGGATCGCCAGCCCGAACGTGGCGTACATCGCCCGTTTAACGGCGGCCGGGTCGATGAG
>CAYQWI010000400.1:0-2337 GCA_964421165.1 uncultured Natronomonas sp. | reverse complement strand
GGAAGAACCCAACGCGGACGATGATGGCGAAGACATCCAGTACTTCGTCCGCATCGGACGAACCGACCTCGACGGGACGAAGAGCGTCGAGCGCGCGCTGACTGACATGAACGGTATCGGTCGGCGCGTCGCTCGCATCATCGCTGAGAAGGCCGAAGTCGATCGCCGTGACGTACTCGGTGCCCTCGATCAAGAGAAGATCGACGAGATCGTCGAACTGGTAGAAGGGTACGCCGACGAAGTCCCGGAGTGGCTCACCAACCACCAGTCGGACTTTTTCACCGGCGAAACGACCCACGAGATCGGTGACGATCTCCAGATGAGCCGCCGGCAGGACATCAATCGCATGCAGATGATCGATTCCTACAAAGGCGTTCGCCACCAGCGCGGACAGAAGGTCCGCGGACAGCGAACCAAATCCACGGGACGAACCGAAGGCACCATCGGTGTCAACATCGAGGCGATCAAAGAGGAACAGGCTGAGGAGGCCGAGGACGAATAATGGCGCTCGGAAGCAACACCAAGTTCTACGAGACGCCGAACCACCCGTTCCAGGGCGAACGTATCGCCGAGGAAGGCGACATTCTCTCCCGATACGGCCTCGTGAACAAAGAGGAACTGTGGCGTGCGCAGTCTGAGCTTCGCGATTACCGTCGCGAGGCCCGACGGCTGCTCGGTAGCACCCAGGGTGACGCGGAAGCCGCCGCGGAGGCGGGTGAACCGTTCCTCGCCCGACTCAGACGGACCGGCGTCCTCGGTCAGGACGACGGGCTCGACAACGTCCTGTCGCTGGACGTCACCGACATCCTCGAGCGCCGTCTCCAGACGGTCGCGTACAGAAACGGGGTCGGCAACACCCCGAAACAGGCCCGACAGTTCATCGTGCACGGACACGTGACCGTCGACGGAGCCCGCGTGGGATCGCCGTCGTACACGGTCGATGTCGCAGAGGAAGACAGCATCGAGTTCGACGAGACGAGTCCGCTCGCCGACGAACTTCATCCGGAACGCGCGGAGGGACAATAACGATGGCAGACGAAACCACCTGGGGCATCGCACACGTGTATGCCTCGTTCAACAACACGATCATCACGGTAACGGACCTGACCGGCGCGGAGACGATTGTGAAATCGTCCGGCGGAACGGTCGTCAAACAGAACCGCGACGAGGCGTCGCCCTACGCGGCCATGCAGATGGCCGAGGTCGTCGCCGAACAGGTTCAAGACGCGGGCATCGACGGTGTCCACGTCCGCGTTCGCGGACCCGGCGGCAATCTGCAGAAAAACCCCGGGCCGGGCGCACAGGCGACGATCCGTGCGCTTGCCCGAGCAGGACTCGAGATCGGTCGAATCGAAGACGTAACTCCCATCCCGCACGACGGTACCCGGGCCCCGAAAAACGCTGGATTCTAACATGAACGAGGAGTACGAAGTGACGTTCATCGACCGCGACGACCGGAGCGCGAAGTTCCTCGTCCGCGGCGTGACGCCCGCCTTCGCAAACGGCGTCCGCCGTGCTATGATCGCGGACGTGCCGACCCTCTCGATCGACACCGTTCGCGTCATCGAGAACTCGTCGGTCATGTTCGACGAACAGATCGCGCTGCGTCTCGGTTTAGTGCCGTTGACGACGCCAGACGATTACGAACCGGACGATATCGTGACGCTGGCGATCGATGTCGAAGGCCCCGCCACGGCGTACTCCGGAGATCTCGTCTCCAGCGACGAGAAGGTACAGCCTGCCGAGGAGAACGTTCCGATAATCGATCTCAAAGAGGGCCAGCGGCTCGAACTCGAAGCCGACGCGAAGATCGGCTACGGAAAAGATCACGCTAAACACCAAGGCGGCGTCGCGGTCGGGTATCGGCACCTCCAGCGTGTCGAAGTCGTCGGTGATAAAGGCGAGTTCGAAAACGAGGAGCCCGAGATCATCCGGGGGGTTATCGAATCTGACGGCGAACTCGTCGAAGCGGGGACGTTCGACAACGATCTCACCACGAGATACCCCGGGAAAGAAGTCATCGTCGAAGACGTTCCGAACGCCTTCGTCTTCGATGTCGAGACCGACGGTTCGATGTCCATCGACGAATTAGTTCTGAAAGCGGCCGAATCGCTACACGCACGCGCAGACGAACTCGAAAGCGCAGTTCAACTATAACACAATGCGTCTCCCCACCGATACACCGATGTCCATCTCGGTTTCGAACGGCGGTGCAGCCGCGCGTTCGCGACCGGTTCGGCGGACCGAAAGGTGCTTTAGTGGGGACAAAAAACACGATATACCGAGCAGGGATAGCCAAGTCAGGCCAACGGCGCAGCGTTCAGGGCGCTGTCCTGT
>CAYQWI010000399.1:0-2343 GCA_964421165.1 uncultured Natronomonas sp. | reverse complement strand
TTCGATCTCGTGACCGTCCTGATCCTTCGTGAACGCGTATCGGTTATCGCAGGATTCCGGATCGCGGTAATCCTCAGCGTCTCGCAACATGAGATCCTCCCACGCTTCGTCGAGATCGTCGACGCGTACGGCGAGGTGCCCCCACGCGTCGCCCATCGTGTACGTTCGACCGTCGTAGTTGTACGTCAACTCGACCGCCATCTCTTCATCGGCCGCATCGAGCGGCTCCATGAAGTAGTTCGCGAACGTGTCCGCTTCCCACCGCTTCCCGTTGTACGCGTACTCGAGCTTTCGGGTCCACCAGCCGAGCGCCTCGTCGGGATCTTCGATCCGGATCATCGTGTGATCGATGCTCCACTGGGAGCCGTGGTCGCGCTCGACGATTTCGATCTCGTGACCGTCCGGATCTTTCACGAACGCGTAGTTGAAATCGCAGGATTCGGGATCGCGATAATCCTCGACACCGCCCTCCATGAGGCCGTCGTAGGCCGCTTCGAGATCGTCGACTCGAACCGCGATGTGCCCCCACGCGTCGCCCATCTCGTAGCTCCGGCCGTCGTGGTTGTACGTCAACTCGAGCTTCGCCGCGTCCTCGTGCATGTCCGCCGGTCCGAGGAACACGTTCGTGAACGTGTCTGCTTCCCAGCGGCCCTTCTCCTCGTAGTCGAGGTGTGTCTTGTACCAATCGAGCGATTCATCCAGATCTTCGACGCGCATCATTACGTGGTCTAGCGTACCCATACACTAACATATCTCACACCCCAATATAAAAAACGTGCTGGCTTCCGGAGTGCCCCTGTCCACTTATTTTCTTCGGTAGAGTTATTAAATATTCATCGTGATTTTGGACCCACCAGAGACTCACTCAAAGGTTAAACAACGCGACGAGGAACACTGCAACGACGAGGATCGCGATCGCGATTTTGACCCCGAGAAGCACTCGGTAGTGAAACCGACAGAGGTAGTGTTCGAACGCCTCATCGTCGCTGTTTCGGTCCCGGATCTTTCTCGGCACCTCTCCGGGGCGGTCACAGCCGGATATCTGACAGTCGGGCTCCGGCTCTTCAGCCTCCGTCATCGCCTCGAACAAATTGACGGAATCCGTCCGTGTCTCCGAACTGTCCATACGGCGTATCACTCGCGTGTCGGTAAAAATAATCCGTTGCTTAGCGGATTTTCGCTCCCGACCGCACAACTTCGAGAGACGGTCCATCCCACGCCTCACGACTCTTTTCACAGCCTTATCGAACGAAAACGAAGGTGTGGGCAGCTATCGAATAAATGAGCACGGGATCGCCTACGAATCCGGTTCGGTCAACTGACCCGTGGAACCCTCGCCGTTTAGACCCAGTCTTGGAAACGCTCCGGAGCGTCGTCTTGGCCTTCCCAATCGAACGCGTCCGGCTGAGTCGTCAGCGAGTCGGTGTCCTCCGGGTAGTGGATCTCGCCGTCCTCATCCCATCGGAATCCGGCTTCGCCGAGCGCTTGAATCGCGGCATCGGTGTCAAACTCGGGCGGTGAGACACGGTCCGGTGGCGCGGTCCAGAAATCGAGACCGGTCGACATCGTCGTGTTGAGGACCTCTCCGAACCCGTCTGCAGCGACATCGAGCCACTCGTTTCGATCGTAGGTGTGGGCGATGGCCTCCCGTGCTTCGCGGTATTTAAACGGTCCGTCGCGATCCGGATCCATGTTCATCGCACCGTAGTGGATCGACGTCATGACGGATTCGAGCAAGTCGATGTGATCGAGCTGCTCGATACGGCTCAGCTGATCCGGCGGCAGGTCGTAGGTGACCATGTCGACGGTTTCGTCTTCGACAGCGGCCGCGGACGCTGCGGCGTCGGCCGCCTGCACCCGGACGAGCCGGTCGATGTTCGGTCGGAACTGGTGTTCGTCGTGAGCGGTCAGGATGAGTTCTTCGCCGATATCCCAGCTTTCGAACTGGAACGGACCGCTGCCGACCAAGCTGCCGTCGCGGTCCCAGCCCTCGGGATCGTCGACGCCTTCGAGGATGTGTTTCGGGAGGATACCGGAGTCACGTCCGCCGAGACCTCGGGTGAGGAACACGGCGTCCGGCTGGCTGAGCTCGAACGTGATGTCGAGGTCCGTCTCGACGGTGATCTCCTCGACGTTGGTCAGCAAGCCGGCGAGCCCGGCGTTTTGCTCCGCACCGTAGGTGTACGTGAACTCGATGTCCTCGGCGGTGACCGGTTCCCCGTCGTGGAACTCGAGTCCGTCGCGAAGCGTCACTTCGACGGTCGTATCGTCGGGCGTATCGATCGATTCCGCAGCCCACGGCGATGGCAGGTATCCCTCGTCCGGGTCGGGATGTGCGATCCG
>CAYQWI010000398.1:0-2354 GCA_964421165.1 uncultured Natronomonas sp. | reverse complement strand
ATCAACCTCGCCGCCCTCGTCGTCCTGTGGTACGCCGGATACCGGCCCGAACAGTTCTTCAGACACGATCGAGCGAAGATCGCGACGTTACAGCGCGTCGCCGTCCTCCTCGTCGCCATCGCAGTGTTGTCGGTGTTTCTCGGCGGCGTCACCTACGGGTCCCATCAGGCTGCCCAGACCGAAGAAGACATTCGTGCGGGCGTGACGGCGGAGCTCGATGATCCGGCCTACGCCGAGTACGAGCTGCTCGATCTCGAGGTCACGACCGAAACTGAGTGGTTCATCTTCCAGCGTCCGACCACCATCACCGTCACCATCGGCGCTCCCCCCGACTCACCGCGCCCCGGACTCGCCGCCGCGATCGAGGACCGACTTATCACCGAATACGGCGTTACGGCAGACGTACAGGTCCTCTACGTCGAAGTCGAGCGAAGTCGATAACGCGGCCTCGAATCCGATGGGTCAAATAACCGTTTGAGTTTTCGGCGTTTATACGACCGTACACGTCGTCGTTCGGACTGTTATGCAACGCGAGAGACTCGCCGTGCTGATCGTTCTCACCTCGCTGGTGGCGATGGCGCTCGTCGGCGTCGCCGTCGTCTCACCGATCGGTGCAGAACCACCGGACGACGCCGCGGATCGGACGATCTCGGTCGAGGCGACCGGCGGCGCGGACGCCCCGCCGGACCGGGCAGTCGTCCGTGTGGCCGCCGTCGCTGAGGGCGACGATCCGGCCGCCGTTCGCGACGATCTCGCGGACAACGCCGACGCGCTTCGCGAGAACCTCGAAGCTACTGGCGTGACCGAAGACGACTACGAAACGACGGAATACCGAATCAGGGAAGCTCGACGGCCGCCAGAAGAGCGTCCCGAACAACCGCGGTATCGAGGCGTTCACGCCTTCGAGGTGACGCTCGACGATCCTGACCGCACCGGTGCGATCGTCGACGCGGCCGCCGACGCGAACGCCGAGATCGGCGGTATCGAGTTCACGCTCTCGGAAGCCGCTCGCGACGAACTCCGAGAGGAGGCTATCGAACGAGCGATGTCGGACGCGCGCACGCAGGCTGATGTCATCGCCAGAAGCGGCGAGCTGCACGTCACGAGCGTCCGACACGTCGACGCCACACAGCAGCGATACAGACCGGTCAGCTACGAGCTAGACGCCGTCGAAGAGAGCGCCGACGCGCCGGGGACGGCTATCGATACCGGCGACGTCTCCGTCGAGTACAGAGTTCGGGTCACTTATAACGCGACGACCGACTGAGCGGCCTGAAACCGACCTTCGAACGGTAGATCCGGCTACCTCCCGCTATCTTTCGAACGGTAACTCCGGTTCGTAACCGACGGCGTCGACCGCCGCGTCGAGAACGTCCTCGACTCCCTCGCCCGTCTCGATGCTCATGTAGTGGTCGGCGTCGACGTCGGTCGAGCGGTCGGCTTTGTTGCAGACGGCGAGCACTGGCGCGTCGAACGTCGATTCGATGTCGGAGAGTAGCTCCAGTTGGTCGTCCAGCGGATAGCCACACTCCCCGCTGGCGTCGAGCAGTACGAGGACGGCGTCGGCTAAGTGTGTCAGCGCCGAGACGGCCTGCGATTCGATCGGGTTTCGCTCCTCGGCCGGTCTGTCGAGCAGTCCCGGCGTATCGACCAGCTGATACCGGATGCGATCCCGTTCGAGGTGGCCGACGTTGATCCGCGTCGTGGTGTAGGGATACGCCGCCGTCTCGTTTCTCGCGTTCGTCACGCTGTTGACGAACGAGGATTTGCCGACGTTCGGATAGCCGGCGACGACGATCGCCGGTTCGTCCGCGCGAATGTCCGGCAGCGTCTTCAGTGCGTCCCGAGCCTCGCTGATGGCGAACAGATCGTCTTCGACCTGTTCTGTGATATCCGCGAGTCGGGCGAACGCCTGTTTACGGAGCTTTCTGGCGGTGTCCGTGTCGGTGTTCCTGATCCGTCCGTGGTACTCCTCCTTTATTTTCCCCGTCTGTCTGGACGCCCACATCACCTCGGAAAGGTGCTGTCGAAGCCGGTCGACGCCGTCCACGTCCGTATCCGCGAGCGTCGCGTCGGCGAGTTCGTAATAAAAGGGGTCGATCAGCTCGAAGTCGGGCCACGACGTGACGACGTTGCCGAGATTGTCCGAGAGGATGTTCGAGGCCGTCTGGAGCATCGACTCCTGGGCCTCCTTGCCGGATTTCGCCCGCCCCGCGCGCGCCGCCCGAGAGAACGCCTTATCGACCAGCTCCTCCGACCGGGGCGTCGTCGGAAGGTCTTCGAAGTGCATACCTCCGTTTGTGCGCGCCGACGTATAAGCGGCGTGTCTCCCGTCGAGAGTGGGTCTGCGGCCC
>CAYQWI010000397.1:0-2355 GCA_964421165.1 uncultured Natronomonas sp. | reverse complement strand
TCAAAGATTTCCGTGATGACGAGACGCCTGTGGCGTCTCGAACCACTTGACCCCGAGGCGATTCACGCGGCCGCGATGACGTCGAGTTCGACCATGGTCGTCTCGTAGAGGTCCGAGACCTCGACCGCACAGCGGACCGGATAGGGTTCCGAAACGTACCGCTCGTACACCTCGTTGAACTCGTCGAACGCGTCCAGATCGGTTATATAAACGGTAACTTTGATCGCGTCGTCGAAGGAGGAACCGCCCGCCTCGAGTGTTGCGGCAACGTTTTCGAGGGTTCGCTCGGCCTGCTCGGCCATCGTTTCGCCGACGATCTCTCCGGTCTCGGGGTCGCCGGGGAGCTGTGCGACGTGTAGCGTATCGCCGTGGATCATCCCCTGTCCGATCGGCAGCGAGTACAGGTCGGTGAAGTTAGGTGCGCCGTCCGTGGTGACTGGGTCCATTCGTTCGGGAACAGTCGACAGCGGTCGGCTTAAACATAGCCCTCTCGGCCGATCGCGGATACCGTCTCGATCCGTCCGGTCTTTTTCACCGACAGAACCGGGCGGACACCGCTCCGGTTCAAAAACGCGGCTTCGCGCCGGAACACACGACTTTTGAGTGTCGACGGCCAAACGGGGACAACTAATGATCTCGAAGGGCTGTGAACAGTGCGCCGTCGGCGGCAAGATGGTGCTTTTCGTCTACGGATACTGCGACCAGCGCGACTGTTTTTACTGCCCGCTCGGCGAGAACCGCAAGAACGTCACGCAGGTCTACGCCAACGAACGCCCCGTCGAGAACGACGAGGACGTCATCGAGGAGGCCAAACGGATGGACGCGCTGGGTACCTCTCTCACCGGCGGCGAACCGCAGGAAGTCCTCGAACGGACCTGTCGGTACATCAGACTCCTGAAAGACGAGTTCGGCGAGGATCACCACACCCACCTCTACACCGGGATCACCGGCGGCCGCGAGAACATGCGTCGGCTCGCCGAGGCCGGTCTCGACGAGATCCGTTTCCATCCGCCCTACGAGCTGTGGGGTGAGCTACACGGCACCGAGTGGGAAGAGATCCTCCATATCGCCCGCGAAGAGGGGATCACACCGGCTTTCGAGATCCCGGGGATTCGGGGCGAGCCGGAGTTTCTCGAGTTCCTCGACGAGGGGGCCGCGGACTTTTGCAACATCAACGAGTTCGAGATGTCCGACGGCAACTACCGGCGGATGCAGGAGGAGGGGTTCGAGCTTCGCGAGGACCATATGTCCGCCGTCGAAGGGTCACACGACATCCTCGAGACGATGGGCGACCACGAGAAGGTGTATTTCTGTACCAGCGTCTTCAAAGACGCCGCCCAGCACCGCTCGCGGCTGAAACGGATGGCCAGAAACGTCCGTCGGGAGTTCGACGAGATCACCGACGACGGCACGCTCGTCTACGGTAAAACCTGGGAGACCCGGGCCCGTCTGCAGGAACTCGGCCTTCCCGAGGAATTCTACACCGTCAAATCCGACCACGTCGAGTTGGCGTGGTGGCTCCTAGAGGAGATGGTCGAAGCAGGTGACGTCCAACGAGGTGAGATCGTCGAGCAGTACCCGACTTACGACGGAACGGTCGTCGAGCGGACGCCGCTTGCGTAGGTTTATCTCGCGGCGGTCACGACTGATACTGATGGACAAAAGAACATAAACACGACTCACGAGGATCGAGCCGTTCGACGGAGCGAACGGCGGATGGCTCGTGAGTCGGTTTCGTTTGATTTCGTCCACCAGTATGAGGCTATCGCCACCAGTGCGACCGGTCCCATCGCCCTTCGGAGTTTTCGGAGCACTCTTTTCGGGTTCTATAGAAACACAAAAGCGGACGGCTCTTACCGAAGACGGTGAAACACTGGTATCTATTTTCGAGCTGGTCGGTTGGTCAGCGCAAGATACAACGCGCGTATCTTGTACACGGTTGCTCTCAGCTGTTGAACAGTGGGCCGTGCAAGACTGCGACCACGAATCGATTAGCGATCAAATCCAAATTTATATTTAAGTTATATATTTTATTCGAATAACTCATACACTCTATGACGTTCTTCCCAAGGAATATACATGTCAGCAAGAGTTTCTACTCCTACAACCACGTACTCACGCTTATCAAGTGCGTCCATCGCCGCTTCTGCCTTGTCTTTCGCAGTTACTTCTTTGTTGTATATCTTGCCCCAATCCTCACCCTTGTATTCGATCACGTAGCTTTCGGTGACAAAGTCGGGTGTGTAGGTTCTCCCATTGTCATAGGAGATCCCTATTCCTTCATTTTCGTACTCAACACCAGCATCTAACAGCATATCCGCAATTACCAATTCTGTAACAGAGTCTACTCTGTGA
>CAYQWI010000396.1:0-2361 GCA_964421165.1 uncultured Natronomonas sp. | reverse complement strand
TCGCCTCGTTCGCGCTTTTAACCGGATTTCTCGCCGGTGCGGCGTTCGCCTTAGTCGGCGTTCCGATCCCGGCCCCGCCGACGATAACCGGCGTTCTCGGCATCGTCGGAATCTATCTCGGGTTCAGATCGGTCGAATACTTCGATCTCGGCTACGATCTGCTCGGGGCGTTAGGGTACTAGCGGCGGGTGTTTTCGAAGGCGTTGACCGTCCGAACGAAAAGACCAATACTTGTCCGGAGCCATCACTCGGTTGTATGACCGAACGATTCGGTGTGTATCTAGTCACCGACGCAGCGCTTTCCGAGGGGCGTTCGACGCCCGAAATCGTCGAGGCGGCGATCGAAGGGGGGGTCGACATCGTACAGCTCCGCGAGAAAAACCGGAGCGCAAACGATCGCTACAGGCTGGGCCTCGAGCTTCGCGAACGAACCGAAGCGGCGGAGATTCCACTCATCGTCAACGACCGGATCGACATCGCCGAGGCGATCGACGCGGACGGCGTCCATCTCGGTGACGACGATCTCCCGATTTCGGTCGCCCGCGAACTGCTCGGACCGAACGCCATACTCGGCCGATCGGTCTCGACGCCGGAAGCGGCCCGCGAGGCCGAGCGTGCCGGGGCAGACTATCTGGGCGTCGGATCCGTCTACGGAACGACGTCGAAAGAGACGGATTCCGAACAGTCGGAAATCGGTCTCGACCGGGTTCGAGCGATCCGCGAGGCGACGACGCTTCCGTTCGTCGGAATCGGCGGTGTCACGCCGGAGAACGCGGCCGACGTCGTCTCCGCGGGAGCCGACGGCGTGGCCGTTATCTCTGCGATCACCGGCGCTGAAGACCCCGAAAACGCGACCCGTCGGCTCTCGGACGCGGTCGCGGGGGTGTCCGCCGATGTCTGAAATCGATCTTTCGGCCGCACTCCGGAGTATAGGAGAGTCCGGACCGCTCATCAACGCCGTCACGAACAACGTCACCGTCAACGACGTGGCGAACATCACGCTTCACTGGGGCGGCTTGCCGGTCATGTCCGACGACGAACGCGAAGTCGCGGACATGATCGCGGCCGCCGACGGCTGCTTGTTGAACATGGGAACCGTCGACGAGGACGGTGAAGCAACGATGATCACGGCGGGAACGGCGACGAACGACGCCGACGCGCCGCTGGTCGTCGATCCGGTCGGTGTCGGTGCCACCCCGACACGAACCCGCATCGCGACCCGGCTCGTCGAGGAGTTGGACGTGACGATACTCAAAGGCAACCACGCCGAAATTTCGGCACTGGCGGGCGCGGAGGCGGAAGTCAGAGGCGTCGAATCGGTCGGCGACTACGACGAGATCGCCGAAGTCGCGCTGTCGTGTGCCCGACAGTACGATACGGTCGTCGTCGCCTCCGGCGAGACGGATATCGTCGCCGATCCCGGCGGAGCCTACGAGATCACCGCCGGCGACCCGATGATGGGTCAAGTGGTCGGAACCGGCTGTATGCTCGGCGTCACCCTCGCGACGTTCGCGGCCGGTATCGGCATCGATCAGTCGCTCGAAGCGGCACTTTCGGGAACCGTCGCGTTCGGAATCGCCGGCGAGCGGGCAGCCGCAAGCGACGCGTGGAACGGTCCTGCGAGTTACAAGACGGCGTTTCTCGACACCGTCGCTGGGATGAGCGAAGACCAACCCGAATCCGGGTCCGATAGAATCGAGCACGTGCTGACGGCCTGAAAACCGGTATCGACCGAACGTACGCCGTGAAACCTATTTCGGTGGGCACCGAAGGGGACCGTATGAGTACCTACAAGCGCGTCAACTACCGCGACATCGAACCCGTATCCGGCGGGATGCATTTCTTGCGGGAACCGCTCGACAGCGAGCAGGTCGGGGTGACGATCACCCGGTGTGAACCGAACTGGAACAGCAGGCCACACGACCACACCGACAACGAGCACGAAGAGATATACGTCCTCATCGAAGGGGCTGCAACCGTTATCATCGACGGCGAGCCGATCGAGATGGAAAGCGGCGACGCGATCTGGATCCCGCCGGAATCGACCCGACAGATCCGAAACGGCGACGAGGAGAGCGCGTTCGTGTTGATCAGCGCTCCGGCATCGATCGAACCGGACGAAGAGAACGCCGAGTGGAGTACTGACGGCTTTGTCGGCTGAAAACGGTACGATCGATCAGTACGAGCGAACTTTCGGCTCGTACGTCTTGTTCTCGCCTTCGAGGATGACGGGCTTGTAGTAGAGTGTCGGGGAACCGTCGTTCCACGAGATCATCGTGTGTTTGAGCCACTCGTCGTCCTTTCGCTCCTGATGTTCGCGCCGCCAGTGAGCGCCGCGGAACTCGTTGCGCGCGAGCGCGC
>CAYQWI010000395.1:0-2364 GCA_964421165.1 uncultured Natronomonas sp. | reverse complement strand
GCGGTTCGAATCCGCCCGGGACTATTTTACGACGAACGGACGTGAGGAGCCGATACTCTTGCGGTTCGAATCAGAGGCGGCAGATCAGTTATCTCGCAGGGCGTCCTCGCGCTCGGTGGCTTCGAGTGTCTCCGCTTCGACGTCCGTAGCGACGACGGCGGGTTTGTACGCGCCGCCGTCGAACAGATCGTGATCGCCGACGCTCGATTCGACGAATCGCGTGAACGCCCGCCGTTCCGGAGGGAGTTCCCCGTAGAGGATCTCTTCTTCGACCAGATCGTAGACAGGGATCCGCGGCGTCAACAGCGTGTTTTCGCCGACGATACTTCCCTCGCCGACGACGAATCCCGACGTGACTCGACAGCCGGCACCGAGCGAAACGTCGTCCTCGACGATAACGGGGGCGGCCTCGACCGGTTCGAGGACGCCGCCGATGAGCGTGTTCGCGCCCAGCTTGACGTTGTCACCGATCTGGGCCGCTGAACCGACGGTATCACAGGAGTCGACCAGTGTGCCGTCGCCGACGTACGCACCGATGTTAACGAAGGCGGGGCTCATCAAGATCGCGTCGCCGCCGATGTATGCGCCCCGACGGACGACGGTCCCGTTTGGCGTGTTTCGGGTGCCGCGCTCGGGGAGATCGTCCGTTTCCCGAAGCGGAAGTACGTCGTGGTAATCGACGCCGCCGTGGGTGTGGGTTTCGATGGTTCGGAGGCTGAAGTTGAGCAGAATTCCCTGTTTGACCCAGCCGTTCGCGTGCCACTCACCGTCGCGTTTTTCCGCGGCGCGGATCTCCCCGGCTTCGAGTTCCGAAAGAAAGTCGTCCAAAAGCGCCGTCTCGTCGGCATCCACGTCGTCCGCGGTCAAGCCGTCCTCGTAACGTTGCTGTAACGCTTCAATGTCCGCACGGAGTGTGCTCATGGTATCGAGAGACGAAAACGAGGGACTTGGCTCTGTTGGATTCGAATCCCGAAATTAGTCCCGGCGGACGCGCGACTGCGCCCGTTGGAGCGCCTCGTAGTAGGTCGACGCGTCGGCCTCGTAGATGAACTGCGCCAGTTCCTCGTGTCCGAGGTCCTGGGCGGCGAACTGCGCTCCCATGTAGTTGTGATCGTCGTCCAGGAGATCGGCTTCGAGAACGTCGCCGAGTTGCTCGACGACCACGTCCGTGATCGGTACTCGGCTCATCCGATGTATCGAAGATCCTCCTCGCTCGGTGCTGCGCTCTGTTCCATCTGTCGGATCCGTTTGACGACTTCCTCCATCTCCTCGGCGCGTTCCGAGAGCGACTCGTATCCGAGCTCGAACGGAACCGCCGTCTCGAGAATTTCGAGGACTACGCGAGCGCTCTTCGGGTCGACCAGATAGCCGCTCGTTTCGCCCATCAAACACGCCGTCTCGTAGCCGCGGCGCTCGCCCATCCCGAGCAGGAGTCCGGAGATACCGACGATGCCACCGGCCGGTTCGTTCTCGCGGAATTCGACGCCGATATCTTCGAGTTCATCGATCAGCTCATCGGTCGTCGCAGCGCCGATAACGTCCGGTTCGTCGACGAGTTCGCCCGTCGGAACGCCGCCGAGTGCGTAGATCCGATCTACTTCGAAGGCTCCCGCAACGTCGAGGATTACGTCCGTCAAACGATAGTGTCCCGGCCCGTCACCGGCCTGGTGATCGCCGGTCAACACGAGTAGGTCTCGCTCCGTGTCTTCGATCGCGTACACTTCGATACACGCGAGCTGTGTTCGCCCGTCTTCGACAGTGACTTGCGGGGGGAAATGTTCGGAGTAGATCCGTCGGACCAACTCGGCGTCGAACTCTTCGAGCAGGTGTTCGGCAGCGAGTTTCCCGACGTGGCCGACGCCGGGTAGCCCTTCGATCAGTACGGGATCGTCGAGATCGGGATCCACCGGGCGATCGATATCGAACTTGTCCATAGGGGTTACTGGGCGGCCAACGGCATAAGAACACGGCGATCTGTCCCGCTGTCCTCGCTAGCGGTCCCGGGCTCGGCGGCGATACTAACCGTACGGATCGGCGGGGTTAAACGGGGCTGGTGCGCTGTTTACGGCGTTCGCCTTGCAGTTTGGACAGGTCGAGTGGAGCGTGTACACCGGTCGGTCGTGCTCCGTCCGCCAGGCCGAACAGACTCGGATGTCAGATTTAACCATCTACTCGTCGTCGCTTCGTCGTTCGCGGTGGAAGTCGATCGACCCGCCGGCGGCTTCGATCGATTCTTCCGCACGGGACGCGCTCGCCTCCAGTTCGGCCTCGGCAGTTTTGTAGTTCGGCGCCTGCACCCGGATCCGGTACTCCGGCGCGCCGACGTAGGTCACATCGAGATCGACTTCTTCGGGGACCTCCCCG
>CAYQWI010000394.1:0-2369 GCA_964421165.1 uncultured Natronomonas sp. | reverse complement strand
GAACTCCCGCTCGCGTCGATACTGCGCGACGAACGCTTCGATATCGAACTCGAGCATCTGACGCTCGAACTCCTCGGCCGTCCCCTCGTCACCGTGGCTCACGGCGTGTTCCATCAGTTCGACTAACAGTTCAACGACAATCTCGTGGAGTCGGCGCGCGTCGAAATCGGTCACCCACACCAACGCGTAGCCGACTCGACCGTCGTCGGAGACGTCGGCTGCGACACTTCGGTCGGGGAACTCCTCGAGAACCATCCCCATTACGTGGGCCGTGCCGAACTCGGGGAACTCGTCGTCGGTCTCGATGCTTTCGCGCAACACCTCGACGATCGATTCGGGAACGAATCGAGAAACCGGATGGGCGTCGACGACGACCGCGTGACGCTCACCGCAGGCGCATCCGAACTCCCGAAGCCCCATATCGAGATCGGTGGGGCGAACGGTCTCGCCACACGGTAGCTCAAGTTCGGTCTCGTCATCGCCCGGGACGCGCGGCTCTGCCATTACTCACGGTGGGTGTTCGGTCGGGTTAAAATATCGGAATCCCAGCTACGCGTTCGTCCCCGCCGGGCTCTTTTTCACTTCGGTAAGTCTTCGGGACCGAGCGCCGCGTCGTAGGGATCTTTGGGTTCCTCTTCAGCCGTGTCCACATCATCGAGTTGGACGTACGCACGAGTTGCGGCCGCGGCACCGAACGCCGCGAGGACCCCACCGACCAGCGACGAACCGACGAGTCCTCCCGTCGTCGAAACGATCCCGATGATCGCGGACGTAACGGGCTCTAGTTGTGAGACGACGACGAGGACGAATCCGATCAGAAACACCTCAATTCGATTTCCTTTGGTGGTCCGCCACGAATCGGCCATCGCCTGGACGAAGTTTTTGTCCTTGATCGCGATCTCCTGTCGCACGAAGTAAAACAAGACTGCGAGGATGAGCCCCGGAACCAAAAGGAGAAGGGATCCGAGAATGATCAGTCCCCAGACGATGATCTTGCCGACGAAGCCGTTGAGCGTCGCCAACAGGATGTTATCCGTGACGGTATCGCTCGGAATCGACTCGGTTTCGTCGCCGGAAAAGATCCGGACTGCGACGATCGATGTGGCCTCGGCGACGAGCGCGACCGCAAGCAGTGCTCCGGCGGCGATCCCAGCCGACATTTCGAGCGCGAGCGGCACGGCTTCGCGGAACTGCTCGGCTTCAGCGATGAACTCGTCGTACTCCTCCTGGGTGATTCCTTCGAGTTCTTCGGGGGAGAGCCCCTGCATCGCCTCGACCGACAGATCGATGATCGCGAGTGCGAGCGACTGTATAAATACCGTCGTCAGGAGAGCAACTCCGGCGAAAACGGCCGCCAGTATGAGGCCGTTCTTTGCGGCCGTGCGGGACGCTCCTTCGCGGAGCGCTTGACCAATGTCGATACCCATACTTCAGGAGGCGTACGCAGGCCCCTTAAGCGTAGTCGAATCGGACGACCGAACTGATTACACCCCGGACGATCAGGGCCAGTCGTCGCGTCGCTCGGGTTCGGGTGCCGTCTGTTCTTCGTCCTCGTCGAGTGCCCATCCGGCGGCGTCGGCCGCCTGTTCGAGGGGAAGGTACTCCCACTCGACCTCTTCGGCGAGCGCGCCGTCGTCGTCATCGACGCCGATCAACACGTGCCGCTCTGTCTGAAACTGTTCCCGGACGTTTTCGAGACTCTCTTTTCGGCCGCGGGGTCCCGAAAAGAAATCCTGGCGGATGCGATTCTTCCGCGTGAAGTTCGTCACCACGTAGGTCGGTTTATCGGAAATGACGCCGACGTACTCACTCCACGAGCGGGCGTCCGAAAACACCGCCTCGGGGTCCGCCAGCTGTTTGAGCGCTTCCAGTTCGAACGCGAGTGTCATATCGGTTGAGCCGCCGCCATCCATACTCGAACGGGGGAGTCGGTCGGAGAAAATCCTTTGGAATCGGTCGGGAGAACGATACGATCAAAGTCAGTGGAGAGCGATCTCACAGTGCGGGCAGATTCGATGTCGCATCGGGATTTGCTTTTCACACTGAGGACAGTCGATCTCCTCCAGTTCGCCCCACGATATTCGTTCCATCCGTGTCACCTGAGAGCTAGTTACACACCGCCGATCAAATCTGTAGCTACCAGTTAGTTAGCGATTGGTAGGGCTGCTTCACTCCTCGTGCAGCGAGGGCGACGGATAATCAGTGGTGTGATACATCTCCCACCGTCGATCGGCGCTCCTCTCGACCTCACGTTCGACGTCCGCGACTACGGTTGGATCGTTGGACCCTGCTCGTGACGGTTACTCTATCGAGCTAGTACGTGAGAGATGTTTTGGAGTTCGAGTATGAAATGGGAACGATGAGCAATG
>CAYQWI010000393.1:0-2371 GCA_964421165.1 uncultured Natronomonas sp. | reverse complement strand
AGTTCTTCACCGGCACGCGATGGGCTCCCGACCACTCGACGCCGGCCCACGGCGTCTTGCCGATCGTCTGGGGAACGCTCGCGATCACGATCGGTGCTGGCCTGGTCTCGATTCCCATCGGGACCGCGACGGCACTGTACCTCTCCGAGTACGCGTCGACCGGAACCCGAAACAAGCTCAAACCGGTGCTCGAGGTGCTCGCCGGCATTCCGACCATCGTCTACGGCTACTTCGCGGTCTCGTTTCTCACGCCGGTGCTCGTGAGTGGGCTCGCGACGAACGTCGTCAACCCGGCCGGTGCCGTCCTCGACTCGATCAGTCACCTCGCACCGTTCGTCCTCGAGCCCGCTGCCGAGTGGATGATGGGCGTGCGTGTGGGACGATACAGCCTGCTCGCTGGCGTTCTCGTCGTCGGGACGATGACGATTCCGATGGTCTCCTCGATCAGCGAGGACGCGATGCAGGCGGTTCCCGACGACCTCAGAAACGGCGCCTACGCACTCGGTGCGACCAAGTACCAGGTGTCACTCCGGATCGTCCTTCCGGCGGCCGTCTCGGGCATCTTCGCGTCGTACATCCTCGCACTCTCGCGGGCGATCGGCGAGACGATGGCGGTCACCCTCGCCGCCGGGTTCAACGCGAACCTGACGGCGAATCCGTTCGCCGAGATCATGACGATGACCGCGTACCTGGTCTCGATGGCGCGCGGCACCAGCGCCGTCGGCACCGTCGAGTACCAGAGCCTGTTCGCCGTCGGGCTGGTGCTGTTCCTGATGACGCTCACGATGAACCTGCTCAACGACCGGATGAAACAACGCTTCCAGGAGGAGTATCGATGAGTCTTCGAGACGGTACCGAGCTCTTCGCCGACGTCGATCTCGGCCGCGAGACGTTCCTCAATCGGGTCTTCCACGCCGTCCTCGTTGCGGCGTCGCTGTTCGGGTTCGTAATGCTGGTGTTGTTGATCTTCGACGTGCTCTGGGAGTCCTACCAGGCGTTCACGAACTTCCGGATCGATCCCGTACAGTTCCTCACGCAACCGTCGTCCTCGCGTGCCGAACGTGCGGGCTTTGGAGCCTCGATACTCGCGTCGGTCTGGCTGATGGTGTTGACGGCCGTCCTGGCCTTTTTCATCGCCGTCGGCTGTGCGATCTACCTGGTCGAATACGCGCCCAGAAACCGGGTGACCCGGCTGATCGAAGCGAACCTCGCGAACCTCGCGGGCGTTCCCTCGATCGTCTACGGACTGCTCGTGCTCGCGTTGATCGTCAACGACGCCGGCCTCGGATCGATTATCCTGGCGGGGGCGATCGCCCTCGCGTTGCTCATCGTCCCGATCATCATCGTCGCCTCGATCGAATCGATTCGCGCGGTGCCAAGCAGCGTCCGGGACGGCTCCTACGCGATGGGAGCGACCAAGTGGCAGACCATTCGACGGGTGGTGCTCCCGCAGGCGATGCCGGGTATTCTCACCGGCACGATCCTGGCGCTCGCCCGTGCGGTCGGCGAGACGGCACCGCTGATCATGGTCGGAACGATGCTCCACGCGACGCGCTATCCCGACGGACCGTTCGCGTCGTTCAGCGCGATGCCCACCCAGATCTACAACTGGACCTACCAGGCCGACCGGATGTTCAACGGGCTCGCCGCCCTCGGCATCGTCGTTTTGCTGACGTTCCTGGTCGTCTTGTACGTCATCGCGGGCTTCCTGCGGAAGAGATACGAAACTGAGGGATCACTCACCAATGTCTAGCGACACGACAGACCCAGTCGACGAGACACTGATCGAAACCGGCTTTTCGGTCGATACAGACCGGAACCGCGAACCAACCGATACCGAGTCGGTCGTTCGGAGCGAAAACCTCTCGGTGTGCTACGGGGACGAACGGGCCCTCGAGGACGTCACGATCGAGATTCCCGAAAACCAGGTGACGGCCATCATCGGCCCCTCTGGGTGTGGAAAATCGACGTTCCTGCGCTCGATCAACCGGATGAACGACCGGATCGGGAGCTGTACCGTCGACGGCGAGCTCAGCTTCCGCGGCAAGAACGTCTACGACGACGACGTCGATCCCGTCGCCTTGCGCCGGAAGATCGGGCAGGTGTTCCAGGCACCGAACCCGTTCCCCAAGAGCATCTACGACAACGTCGCCTACGGCCTGCGGATCCAGGGCCGAGCCGACGAGGTCGACCTCGACGACGCAGTCGAGCGCGCACTCGAGGGTGCTGCGCTATGGGACGAAGTCGAAGGTAAACTCGACGAAAGCGGCCTCGACCTCTCCGGTGGCCAACAACAGCGCCTGTGCATCGCTCGAGCGATCGCACCCGACCCGGAGGTCATCCTGATGGACGAACCGACCTCGGCGCTCGA
>CAYQWI010000392.1:0-2377 GCA_964421165.1 uncultured Natronomonas sp. | reverse complement strand
AGATCCAGTTCATGGGCTTCAGCTACGACGCGGTCGGGCAGCTGTTCCATCGCGCCGCCCGGATAAACACCCGAACTCGCGGGAAGTACAACTGTCAGATGGTCGTTCGGATCCCCTTCGGCGGCGGGATTCGCTCGCCGGATCTCCACGGCGAGAGCATGGAGGCGATTTTCGCACACCACCCCGGACTGAAAGTCGTCGCGCCGAGCACCCCCTACGACGCGAAGGGCCTGCTCACGAGCGCGATCTACGATCCGGATCCCGTGCTCTTTCTCGAACCGAAGAAGATCTATCGGGCGTTCCGCGAGGACGTTCCGACCGAAAGCTATCAGATCCCGCTCGGAGACGCCGCCGTCAGGCGGGAAGGCTCCGACGTGTCGGTGTTTACGTGGGGGGCGATGACGCGACCGACGCTGGAGGCCGCGGAGAATCTCGAGGACGAGTGTAGCGTCGAAGTCGTCGACCTCCGATCGATCTCGCCGCTCGATCGAGAGACGATCGTCGAGTCGTTCAAAAAGACCGGCCGGGCCGTCGTCGTCCACGAAGCGCCGAAGACCGGCGGCCTCGCGGGCGAACTCACATCGATCATCCAGGAGAACGCCCTGCTGTATCAGGAGGCGCCGATCGAGCGCGTCACCGGGTTCGATACGGTGTATCCGCTCTACGATCTCGAGGATTACCAGCTCCCGAACCGAGCGCGGATCGAGAAGGGAATCCGGGAGACGGTCGAGTTCTAACAGCGGGACACGGAGGATCTCCGAACAGCACTCCAGACACCGATGCCGCGAACGCTCACGACTACCGACATCGAAGCGGCGTTTTCCCTCGACGAACGCCTCGGTGTCGTCCGAACCGGACTGATCGAACGCCCACCGCCGTGCGAGACGGTCGTCGCAGAGAGCAGCGATCTCGGGATCGGCTTCGAACTGTAGCGTCGCCGGTCAGAACACGACGAACCGGAACGCCCAAAGCGTCAGCATGCCGGCCGCGATCGTCGCGAACATGTCTTCAGTTCGCCACGCGACCGCGGTCGCGACGATTCCAGCGAGGAGTCGTTCGTCGGTAAGCGTCTCGAAGACCGTCGGCTGGATCGTTACGATCGCCGGGACAGCGAGCGCGGCCAACACCGCGGAGGGGACGAGCCGGAGGAAGCGCTCCCCCCGCAGCTCGCTCGATTCGGCCTCACCGAGCGCGTACAGAAACGACAGCCGAAATCCGTAGGTCGCGGCGGCGATGAGCACGATGACGGCCCAGATCGCGGTCGGCCCGTACTCGGTCATCGTCCCCACCTCGTTTCGACGATCCGTCCGGCGGCGATTCCGGCGATCGCGCCGAACACTAACCCGAGATTAAACGGCGCGGCCGCCCCGATGAGCGCACCGATTCCGGCGACGATCCCGGTCGCCGTCGTCGCACGGTCTTTCATCGCGGGCACGAGTAACGCGAGAAAGACCAGCGGAACGGCGAAGGAAAGCTCGAGTCCCGGCGGAACCGACGCGCCGAGGCCAGCGCCGAGCGCCGTCGACAGAACCCAGATCAGCCAGATACTGACCGCGAGCCCGAGGTAGTACTGGAGCCGATTCAGGCTCTCGTCCGCTTTGAATTCCATGACCGATCGCACGTACGCGTGATCGCTCAGGAAAAAGGCCACGCCGGCCCGAACCGTGCGCTTCCGCTCGGCGAAGTGCGGTGCCATGGAGGCGGAGTACATCAGCAATCGGAGGTTGATGACGGCCGCCGTCCCGACGATGATCGCTAACGGGGCCGTGGTACCGAGCAGTTCGAGGGCGGCGAGCTGGGAGGCTCCGGCGTAGACGATCGCCGACATCGCGATGATCTGTTCCGCGGTGAGTCCGGCTTCGATACCCGCGATTCCGGTGATGAGCCCGTACGGGATCACACCGAGGTGAAACGGGAGGGAGTCCCGGATCCCGACACGGAAGTCGTCGTCCATACACGCGACGAATCGGTCGCCGATAAAACGGTTATCGATACCGAGCGGCGATCCGGTTTCAGTTTGGAATCGGGTCGCAGAGAGTGCCCGTTATCACTAGGCCGTCTCACCGCCGCCGAACTGGGAGAACAGATACGGGGACAGAAGCGAAATGACCGAGAGGATCAAGATAGCCATCGCGATCGGGCTCGTGTAGATGATGTCGAGCGACCCATCGGATATCGTCATCGCCCGTCGGAAGTTCGACTCCGCGATCGGGCCGAGGATCATACCGAGCACCATCGGTGCGAGCGGATAGCCGTCGGCGCGCAACAGGAATCCGAGTATACCGGCCAGCACCATCGCCCAGATGTCGAAGACGTTGCCCCGAAGCGCGAGCGATCCGACCATACAGAGGATGAATATCGCCGGCCAGAGGAACTT
>CAYQWI010000391.1:0-2378 GCA_964421165.1 uncultured Natronomonas sp. | reverse complement strand
CCTCCTTCCGGAGCGCGACGACGCCCGAGAGCCCGACGCTGTTCAGAGAGACCATGACGCAGTTCCCGCCGGCCTCTTTGATCCGATCGTGCCGTTCGAGCATCTCGGTTACGTCTCCCGTCACGTTGCACGCGTACATCACGTCCTTCTCGTAGTCGTCGATGACGTCCATCACCGCGGCGATGCGGTCTTCGATCGGCGAATACGGCGGATCGGCGATGAGTTCGTCGTCTTTGATGAAATCGAGTTCCGCTTCGACCATCTCGTCCACCGCCTCGGCGGTCTCTTCGGGCGTGAGGCCGACGCTCGGTTTGATGATCGTTCCGATGATCGGCCGGTCCCGGACGTCGAGCAGTTCCCTGGTGCCCTCGATACCGAAACTCGGGCCGGGATACGCCGCCGCGATCGCCTCGGGGATATCGAGATCGAGCAGCCGGAGCCCCGAGAAGTGACGCAGCTCGAAGAGGTTTCCCGCGACCGTCGTCAGCAGGTTCTGGATCGACGGGCCGACGTTCTCGTAGGGGAACGAAAGCGTCACCCGCGCTCGCTGGTACGTCTCCGAGTCGTCTCCGTCCGGGGGCGAACTCCCGGGAAGCGTCGGCTCCTCGACCGATTCCAGCCGCTCGGCGGACTCGACTCGCGCTCCGTGGCGCTCACGAAGCGCGTCCGTTTCCCCGGGAACGTCGATGAAGGTGCCGGAGGACTGTTCGCCGGCCATCGCCTCGGTCGCTCCCTCGATCGGATGGGGCGTCTCGATTCGGTAGGTCGCTTCGATTCGATCAGACATATCGCTCTGATGTGGGATCGCTCACTAAACTCTGTCGCCGGTCTCGGACGGTTCCGACTCGGCCGCCGCGGCCAGTATCGACCGACTGAGCACGTCGATTCCGATCCCGATGCTCTCTTCGTCGATGTCGAACCGGGGCGTGTGGTGTCCGGAGGGGAGATCGGTCCCGACCAAGACGTGAGTTGCGTCCCCGCCGTTGTCGACGACGCGCTGCATGAAGTACGTCGCGTCCTCGCTCGCGCCGAACCCGGTCCTCGGGACGACCGTGTCGACGCCGTCGTGTTTCCCGGCGACGGTCTCGACGATCTCTCGGAGCGAGTCGCTGCTGTCCGCTCTCGGCGCGCGGCCGGTCACCGTCGTCTCGAGATCGCACTCGTGCATCTCCGCGGCCGACTGGAGGATGCGGTCGGCTTCCTCCGTCATGTGATCGAGGACGTGGTTCGCGCCCGCGCGGACTTCGAGTTCGATCGTCGCCGAGTCGGCCACGATGTTCGATGCGCTCCCCGCCTCCGCCCGGCCGACGTTCACACGCGTCAGATCGTCCTCGTGACGGGCGATCCCGTAGAGGTTCGTGATCGCCGTCGCCATCGCTTGCATGGCGTTTCGGCCGTCCTGTGGCGCCAGGCCGGCGTGGGCGGATTCGCCCCTGAACGTCGCCGTCGACTGTCGGATCGCGAGCTGTTTGTCCACGCCGGCGACGATCGTTCCCGACGGCGCACCCAGCCCGATATGCACCGCGAACAGTCGGTCGATGGCGTCGACGTACTCGGTCGCAGCCATCGCGCCGCCGCCGCCCAGGAGCTCCTCGGAGGGCTGAAAGAACAGCTTGAACGTCCCCGAAAAGTCGCTCGCTTTGATCGCTTCGAGAACGCCGAGCCCCATGCTCATGTGGGCGTCGTGTCCGCAGGCGTGCATCGCGTCGTCGTGTTCGGCGCGGAACCCCTCGGCGGCGGGAGCGTGGTCGGAACCCTCGGACTCCGCGAACGGCAGTGCGTCAATGTCGACTCGCAACCCGACGACCGGACCGGGACCGCGTTCGAGGACCGCGAGCAATCCGGTGTGTCCGCCCGCCGTGGCTTCGAGTACGTCCTCTCTCGCTCCGGCGTTTCTCGCTCGCTCCCGCCACTCGTCGAGAACGTCCGAGACGGGAACGCCGAGTCGCTTCTCGGAGACCATCGCGTCTTCGCCGACGACCACCTCGTCGACGCCGATCTCCTCGACGTAGTCGACGAGCCGGCTGGTCGTGTAGAACTCACGCCAGGCCGGCTCCGGATACCGGTGTAACGTCCGCCGCCGTTCGACGGCACGCGATGTGCTCCTGTCGGTTGTTTCACTCATCGCCGGACCCCCATGTCGTGGTGACGCTGCGCTCGATTCATGTTGACAGTGTACACCGACGACGTGGTAAAACGTATCGGCGATCCCGCTCCCTCGGCGTTACAGAAGTTGAGGAGAAAGCCCACGACTTCAGTCCTGTCTCTTACCCACAAGTTCTAACGCCGCAGCTGACGAACTAACGCCGGAAGATGGGGCACCGTTCACGGAGTTGGCGACCAGAACTTGACGAAGATGGACAGCTGCGTGACATGGA
>CAYQWI010000390.1:0-2379 GCA_964421165.1 uncultured Natronomonas sp. | reverse complement strand
ACGAGGGAATCCAGATCCACGGCGGCTACGGCTACACGAAGGATTTCCCGGCCGAGCGGTTCTACCGGGACGCAAAGCTCAACGAGATATACGAGGGGACGAGCGAGATACTGCGGAACACGATCGCCAACGAGCTGTTGAACTGATAGGGGGTATCGTGGCCATCCGCCGGTTTCGACCCCGACGTCCGACGCCGTGTCTCGGTTCGTCGCGGGGACAACTATGAACTCGTACGATACTCCCTATGAGAGGGGTTCTCACCGGAGTTCATACGTTCCGACTGGGGGATTCATACAGACCGTTGTAACGATTTACCGGTCAGCGTCGACCCGGTGCAGGCGCTGACCGGTAAAAGACTACATCTGTCCGTATCAGAGACCTCGACGACTCCCGAGCCCGATCGTGTGGCTGTGCTCGATGGACGTCAACACTCCCACTCTGTCTCGAACATCGCCGCGACGCGACGGGCGGTATCCGTTAACAGATCGACGTCGTCGGTGAAGACTTCGATCGCCGCCGTTCCGTCGAACGAACCGAGATGTTTCGAAAGCGGATCGAAGTCGATCTCGCCGGCCCCGACCGGGATGTGCGTATCACCTCGTTTCCGCGCGTCGTGGAGGTGAACGTGTGAGACGAACTCCCCGTATTCCCGCAGGAACCGTTCGACCCCCTCGTCTCCGTTCTCCATATATGCGTGTCCGATATCGAAACAGATCGGTGCATCCACCTCCGTCGCGAGTTCTCCGAGAACGGATAGAGGGAGCCCGCGCTTTTGGTGTCCGACATTCTCCACGACGACTTCGACGTCCTCGTCTCGCCCGGCCTCGACGATGTCGGCGAGTTGGGACGCGAACGTTGGACGAAGCGAGGTGTCACTCGGATTGCGGACGGTCCCGTGGAGTACCGCCTTTCGGGCACCGACGCTGCCGGCCCACGAGAGTAACCGACGCTGATATTCCACAATCGCGTCGTTGATCTCGGGAACGGGCGTCGCGACGTCTTGTTTGAACGGTAGATGGATATCGAGCGTGAGGTCCAGTTCGTCACAGACCGCTCGCAATCGCGCATCGTCGATTCGCTCGGGGACGTCAGCCGCTTCCGCCAGGCCGAACTCGACGAAATCGAACCCCATCGCTGTCGCTTCGAGGCGCTCTATCGAGTCCCCGACAGTGAGTCCAACCTCCATCGCTGACACGCCGTCTACGTTCATGCCTGTACGTACGTCTGTCTGCCTTACAAAACAACCCCTCCTGCCTCTACGCTCCACGAGGTATCCGATCGGCTGCGATACTTTCGGTGATGCGGTTTATCCTAGTGGTGGTCGCTCGCCCCGACAGGGGTGATCACCGGTACTGGGAGCCGCGGACAACGGAGGATGCAGCTTTTTATAACTGCTCGACCCTAAGACGTAAGCAATCGCGGTAGAGCGCGTTGCCGTCTCCGAAAGGTAATCAGTCAAAATCAAAGCGTCGATATGAGCGTAACTTCACGATACGACCGTCGAACGGGATTGAAAACGGCGGACGAAACGGCCGTTGGGCTCTCCGTGGCCGGCTGTCTCAGAGAGGACGACTCGGAGGAAACTGTCCTCTCGCCGCCGAAGAACTCCGATCGACTCGAAGACGTCGATCTCCCGTACTACGGTGAAGAACTGCCGGAAGCGAGCACCGGGACCGACGACGCCCGGACGCTCGTCGGGGAGTTCTGATATGCGTCGCCGTGACCTCTTGATCGGTGCCGGGAGCCTCACCGTCCTCGGTACCGGTGCCGCCGTCGCTTTCGACGTGATCGGCTCGGACGACGAGACGATCGACCCGATCGAGCTCGAAACGATCGATGCTCCCGGAAGCGACGCCGGAACGACGGTCGTTCCCGAGCGGGGAACCGTCACGTTCGTCGAACTGTTCGCGACGTGGTGTACCGTCTGTCAGGCGATGATGCCCGATCTGGGTGCCGTCCACGCGTCGGTCGGTGACGAGGTTCAGTATCTCTCGGTGACGAACGAGCCGCTCGGGAACACGGTCACACGAGCTGACGTCGCCGAGTGGTGGAACGAATACGACGGCTCGTGGACGGTCGCCGCCGATCCGGACCTCGATCTGACGCGCGCACTCGACGCCTCCGGCGTGCCGTACACGTTCGTTCTAGACGAGGACAATCGGATCGTTTGGCGACACCGCGGACAGTCGGACGCCGACGAACTGGAATCGCGGATACGGGACGCACTACAATAACGGATGGTAGTGGAGCTTTACGGCGCGGCGGCGTTCGCGCTCGGGGCCGGGATCGCGACGTTTTTCGCGCCCTGTTCGTACGCGCTGCTTCCGGGATACGTCGGCTACTATGTATCGGCGACGGAGGGCGAATCGCCGCCGATGC
>CAYQWI010000389.1:0-2380 GCA_964421165.1 uncultured Natronomonas sp. | reverse complement strand
GGACGCCTTCGGCTTCCAGCCACTCGGCGGGGAGATAGACGTTGTTCTCCTCGCTGTAATCGTCGTAGACGTCCTTCGAGACGTTGACGAGCTGGAGCAAGAGGCCGAACTCCTCGGCGGTGTTTCGCATCGTCTCGACGCGGTGATCGTCGAGATCCTCGCGGACGAGAAGGTTGGTGATGAGCGTCCCGACGGTTCCGGCGGCGTAGTAACCGTACTCTTCGAGTTCGTCTCGATCCTGGATCCGGAGGCCGCCGGTTTCGGCGTGTCGTTCGACGAACATCCCCATCCCGTCGACCATCTCTCGGACGGGGGGACGAACGGCCTCTTGAACGTCTTCGGGGAGATCGCGGAAGGTCGCCACCACGGTCGGCGTCTCGGCGACGACATCCCAGTCGGCGTTTCGCTCCGCGGGAGCGGGGAGCCATTGATCGACCTCGGCGCGAAAATCGTAGGCGGTGGTTTGAGAGTCGGGATCGAGCACCTCGTCGTAGGTGTACAAAAGCGACGCCTGATCGTCGGGAGCGATGTGGGAGGCGTCCTCGATCGTATCGGCGACGCGACAAAGCAGATAGCCGAGACAGATGTGTCTCGACATGGGATCGTCCAGCACGTCGACAGTCAGTGCGAACGTCCGAGAGACACGCTGGACGGAGTCATAACACCACGCGTAATCCGGCTCCGTCGAGATGGCTCGGCTCATGATCCAGTATCGAGATGGGTGAGGAACCGTTCCGCGAATACTTCGTCCCGGTCGGAGACGTCAAACACACGAGCACGTATCCGTCGTTCGGAAGACACGGTCCACAGTCCACGATCGTCGTCGCTGCTCCGTCGGGGAGGGACTGTCGGTTCTCGGTTCGGGACTGCGCTCGCTTTGTGGTCGAATCTGGGTGTACTCATTGCTGGGACTGGAACCTCGGCTGTCGATGCGGGTGGGTACGTCTTCGACAACTAAATAGCTCCTGTCCGCAGTTGCTACAGAATGGGGCAATTTTTGCGTCGCGGTAGCGAACAACATGAACGTCGAATTCGGCGGGTTGCTATCCAGGGATTAATTGATAAATGTTTACTAATTTCTAATCTTGATGCACGTATAGCCAATAGTTAACAGGTTTTAAGGAGTATTGGAAAGTTTTATAAGCACTCACACTATATACGTGGATGTAATGTCCGGAAGAGACGACGTGCGTCCAACACAACACGATAAAAATGGACGGGACGGACGACGTGTACTCTTTCGGACAGTTCGTCGAAAGGGGGGATGCCATCACACCCGGTAGAACAACTACGCCATCGGCTCAGACATCTTGTGGTTCCGTGGCTGGCTCTGTACCCACTGTCATTGGTCCGGCATTCGTCGGTTCGCTCAACATGCCGACCGGCCACACCCTGTTTTGACAGCGAAGCTCCGTGCCCATCCCCGATTCGGGGCGGCTACCCGGCGCTTCGCTGTCGTGTGCTTTTGAAACCCTATTCCTCGAAACCGTCCTCGAATCTGAACGTCCCGTTTCGCTGAACGATCTCGCCGTCGACTTCGATGAACGATTCTTCGGACATATCGACGATCATATCCACGTGGACCGCCGACTCGTTTTTCTCTCGGTCGTCGCCGACACACTCGTCGTAGGCGCGGCCGATCGCCATGTGGACAGTGTCACCCATCTTCTCGTCGAAGAGCATATTGTACGTGAATCGGTCGATATCGCGGTTCATCCCGATTCCCAACTCACCGAGACGGCTCGCGCCGGGGTCGGTGTTCAACACTTCAGTTAACAGCGCCTCGTTTTCATCCGCGCTGTGTTCGATAACCTCGCCGCCCTCGAAGACGAGATGAGCGTTCGTTATCTCTCGCCCCTGGTGATACAGCGGCATATCGAACAGCACTTCCCCCTCAACACTATCGCGGACGGGCGCGGTGAACACCTCACCGCCAGGGAGGTTCTTCTCCGCGTAATCGTTGAGCGTTTTCATCCCGTCGATCGACATCGTCACGTCGGTCGTGTCGCCGCTTTTGATCCGGACCTCGCTCGCGGCGTCGAGAATATCGACCATCCCCTGTTGGTGCTCGCGTTGGGCGTCCCAGTCTTTGTTGATCGCGTCCCAGACGAAATTCTCGTACGCTTCGGTGCTCATACCCGCGAGTTGAGCGTTTCCCTGGGACGGGAACTGCGTGAGACACCACCGCTTCGAGAGGGCGACTTCCTGAACCGGCTGGTGGGCCCGCGAGTGTGCCGCCTGTTTCTCCGGGTCGATATCGCTCTGTTCGGTCGCGTTCGCCTCCGCACGCACACGGATGAGTACGTCGCTTTCTTCGTACAGCGCCTTCACGTGTGTCGGCGTCTCGAAGGAATCGGTATCGGCGGCACGGAGATACGCC
>CAYQWI010000388.1:0-2383 GCA_964421165.1 uncultured Natronomonas sp. | reverse complement strand
CCGAAATCTCTTCGACGTGCGCTTCGACGGCCGAAATCGATTCGTCTATGAGTTCCTGCTGTAGCGCTTCGAGTTCGTCTCGGGCGTCTTGGACGATCTGTTGGGCTTCCTCTTCGCTGAGTTCGCCCTCGGCGACTCCCTGTTGTGCCTCCCGTTGGGCGGCTTGCACGTCCTGTTGGGCGGCCTGCAGTTCCTCCTGATCGATCTCGACGACGACCATCACTTCGTGGGAGTCGTCGGTATCGCTGACGCCGTTCGGATCCGCGTCGGCATCGTCGGTGTCCTGAAAGCCACACCCGGCGATCGAGAGCGCCACGGCCGCGCTTCCGAGGCCGAGAAGCTGTCGTCTGGGGACGGATCGTTCCATCGAGTAGAACGCGGAACGGCGTCCTTGTAAGGCTGTCCACGTTCGTCGCGCGGTCACAAAAGCGGCGTTCCGTCGGCTTTCGGCCCGAGCGTCGGCCCGAACGGCCCTTCGTCCGGATCGATGACTCGTCGCTTCTCGTAGTCGGTCGAGCGCTCGACCGGGACTCGACCGATCGACGTGATCATATCGACGTACTCCTCGATCGATCGGAACTCGCCGAAGCCGCCGCCGGCCCGTTTGGTGATCTCCTCCGAGAGGATCGTCCCCATGAAGTCGTCGGCCCCGCAGTTGAGCATCTTGAGACCCTGTGTGTCGCCGTATTTCACCCACGACGACTGGATGTGATCGACGTTGTCGAGATACAGCCGCGAGACGGCGATCATCAACTCGTCTTCGTGGGTCGACGCGCCGGTCTCGACCATCCCTCGCTCTTTCAGCGGGGTATCGTGGTGAACGAACGACAGCGGGACGAACTCGGTGATCGCGCCGGTGCGATCCTGTAGCTCTCGAATCCGAGCGAGGTGGAGCGCCCGGTGGGCCTCGTTTTCGACGTGGCCGTACATGATCGTCGCCGTGGTGTCGAGGCCGACCGTCGCCGCCGCCTCCATCGCTTCGAGCCACTCGTCGGTTCCGATCTTCCCCGGGCAGATGACCTCTCTGACCTCGTCGACGAGAATCTCCGCGGCCGTCCCCGGAACCGAGTCGAGTCCGGCCGCTCGCAGTCGCTCGAACACCTCCTCGTAGCTCCACTCGGTCCCCCGGCGGGCGTGGTACGCCTCCTCGGGCGTCATCGAGTGGACGTGAACGCCGTCGACGTTCATCGCCTCGATCTGTTCGACGTACGCTCCCGGATCGACCTCGTAGGCGTCGGCCGGTTTGTAGTTCAGATCGGCGTCTCCGTGCCGTCCTGCGAGTATCTCTCGGTGCTCGTCGTCGAGGACGAGTGCGGGATGCAACCCCGAAACCGAACAGACTTCGTACACCCCCCGCTCGACGGCGTCGCTAACGATTTCGCGCGACTGCTCGGGCGTTTTCGTGAATCCGCCGTTCTCGCCGTCGTGATCCGCCTCGAATCGCTGGGCGGCGTCTTTGAAGTTACAGAACAGACAGCCGACGTTGCAGGCGGTCGTGACGTTGTTGTTGAGGTTCGCGACGAAGGTGACCTCCTCGCCGACGACATCGGCCCTGCGGCGGTCGGCCGCTTCGAGAACCCGTTCCTTTCGGACGGGATCGATCCCAGGCGTTTCGGTCCCCGTCGTCAGGAGTTCGATGGCGTCGTCGACGTCGAGTCGAACGCCGGAGCGAGCCTTTTCCAGTGCGTTTTCGAACGACTGGTCAGTCTCCGGTCGATGATCGAACTCGAAGCCCTCGCGGGGGACGTTTGTCGACGCCTCGAACGCGTCCATACCTCCCCTGCAGACTGAAAGGTAAAAATCTCTCCGGGACCGGAAACTGATAGCGATCCCGTTAGAACTCATCGATTCCGGACTGTTCGAGTTCGGCGCGTATCGAGGCACACGTCGACCACGATAGCCTCGTCGGCGGCGGAAACTCGCCGCGCTCGTTCAAATACTTCCGTAGAAACGCTCTGGTTGTCGAATCGCTCGGGTAGCCGCTCCCGACCTCCCCGAACCGCTCGCGAAGCGATTCGACGTGCCTTTCACGCGCGCTTTTGGCGACGATGCTCGCGGCGCCGACGAGATCGCTCGAGGCATCGGCTCCGTGAACGGCGCCGACCGTAACGTCTACGTTCAACTTCTCACCGACTCGCGCCGCGAAGCGTTCCGCATCCACATCGGCCGCATCGAAGAGCCCACTGTCGCCGGACTCCGCGACTTCGTTCGCCGCCTCCGCGTGCGCTGCAACCGTGAGCTCGTTCATGTTTCCCGCGTCGATCCGGCTGGGTCGGATCTCTGCGAGACCGACTGTGATCCGATCGTCCGTCCGAATCTTTCCGGAGAGCTCTTCGCGTCGCGCCGGGCTGAGGCGCTTCGAATCGTCGATCCCGTCCGGGAG
>CAYQWI010000387.1:0-2389 GCA_964421165.1 uncultured Natronomonas sp. | reverse complement strand
TTCTGCCACGTCTTGCCACATTCGGGACACAGAAGTCGGACGTACGTTTCCATACTACACGCAACGTCGGCAGGGTATGAAAACCTTTGTCACGGTCAGCGCGGTCCTTCTTCAGACGTGACGAGCTGTTCAAAACGAATCGTCCGCGATGAGTACACGCGCTGTATCGCACAGATCGACCTTCTCAGTCGGTAAAAGTCACCAGAGCCGTTTTCTGAGTGCGCAGCCGAGAATACGGGTATGGACACCAGTGACTCGCCGGAGGAGGCCGCTCGGTACGTATTCCGGGTCAGATTTCGGATCGAACCCTCGCTGCCGGAGGTGTCGGTCGATCCTACGGAGTTCGGGACGACGCTGTACCGGGCGGCCGATCCGCCGGGAGAGGCCGGCTGGCTCTTTTTCCGCGATCACCTCTGGCGCGGCAACCTCGGGGACGAGACGTACTTTCGGGAAGTCGCCGAAGACGCGCTTGGCGTGGCCGTCGTGTCGATTTCGTTCAGCGAACTCCGGACGGACCAGGCGTATCTCGACGCGCTCCGGGATGCGATAGGGACCCAGCTCGCTGAGTTCAGGGCGGAGACGGTCGATGAGGCGCTGACGAAGTATCTCGGGAGCTCGATCCGCGTCGTTTCCGGCGACGGGCGCGGTAACGGGTAGCTCCCGGCGCGGTCGCGGAACATTTTCCGCCACCACTCGGGGTCCGGAAACCGCTTCACGACCGACTCTGCTCTCGCCGGGGGACGGATCGGCCGGCGGTGACCGAGATGCTCACCCCGAGAGCACGTCTCCGATCGCACCGAGGTTCTCGATGACGTAATCGGGGTCGACGTCGTGTTCGCCGATGTCCTCGCGGTCACTTATTCCCGACAGCACGAGCACGGTCGTCATGCCGGTCCGTGCGCCCATCGCGAGATCCGTGTCCAGGCGATCACCGACGAGCAGACACTCCTCGGCGGGGATCCCGAGGCGGTCGAGCGCGGCTTCGGCCATCCGCTCCGACGGTTTGCCGAGCAGCGCGTCGGGCTCCCTGCCGACGGTCGCGGCCAGCGCGAAGATGATACTTCCCGATCCAGGCAGGACACTGCCGTCGGCTTGCGGGAGCGTTCGATCCCTGTTCGTTCCCAGAAACGCCGTCTCCTCGTCGACGGCGTGCAGTGCGTCGGTCATGTCGCCGTAATCGAACCCGTCGGTCCAGGAGGCGACCAGCACGTCCGTCTCGGCCGGCGAGTCGGTCAGCTCGATGTCCGCGTCCCGCAACTGCTCCCGGAGCCCCCGTGACCCGACGAGGAACACGCGGTCGGTCGAGTGGTGTTCGCGGAGGTAGTCGAGGGTGACCATCCCGGCAGAACAGATGGTATCGACGGTCGCCTCGATCCCGAAATCACGGAGGTGATCAACGTAGGCCTCCGGGCTCCGCGTCGAGTTGTTCGAACAAAAGAGGAGATCCAGCCCCTGCTCGCGAAGGCACTCGATGCCGTCTCTCGCGCCGGGAATCGCGGTGTCGCCGCGATAGACCGTTCCGTCGAGATCAACGATCGCGCCGTTGTACGTCATTTACTGTGTATACAGGGCCTCGGGAGACGTATAAACTACGTGTCGATCACTCGGTAAAAGGTAGAACCGTTGTGAAAAGAGTGACGTAACCGGAGCTTCAGGCCGTCACGACCTCTCCGGCTTCGAGCAGCTCCTTGTAGCGGTTCCGGATGGTGACCTCCGAGATGTCCGCGACTTCGCTGACGTCGTTTTGGGTCACCTTCTCGTTGCAGAGCAGGGCCGCGGCGTAGACGGCGGCGGCCGCGAGGCCGACGGGCGATTTCCCGGAGAGGATTCCGTCCTCCCGTGCGGCCTCGATGAGCTCGCGAGCACGACGCTCGACTTCGTCCGGAAGTTCGAGGTCGCTCACGAACCGCGGGATGTAGCTTTCGGGGTCGGCGGGCTTTACTTCGAGGTTCAGCTCCCGAATGATGTACCGGTACGTCCGGGTCAGCTCCATTCGATCGACGCGGGAGACGCGCTCGACTTCGTCGAGCGAGCGGGGGAACCCCGCCTGCCGGGCCGCAGTGTACAGGGCAGCGGTTGCGACGCCTTCGATGGATCGTCCGGGGAGGAGGTTGTCGTTGAGCGCGCGCCGGTAGATGACGCTTGCGGTCTCGCGGACGTTCTCCGGTAGCCCGAGCGCCGACGCCATCCGTTCGATCTCGCCGAGCGCCTGTTTGAGGTTGCGCTCTTTGGAGTCGCGGGTTCGGAACCGCTCGTTCCAGGTCCGCAATCGCTGCATCTTCTGGCGTTGACGGGTCGACAGCGAGTTGCCGTAGGCGTCTTTGTCCTGCCAGCCGATGTTCGTCGACAGCCCCTGGTCGTGCATCATGTTGGTCGTCGGCGCGCCGAC
>CAYQWI010000386.1:0-2397 GCA_964421165.1 uncultured Natronomonas sp. | reverse complement strand
GTCGGACGTGTACCCCGACTTCCGAATCCTCGCGGCGGTGTTCCCCCTGTCGGCCGTGAGTACGATCCAACACCTCCTCACGAGCGTCGTCAACGACATCGAGGATCGTGTTCGCGGTGCCGCTCGGTGCGTCGCGCTTGCCGCTGTGGTGGGTTTCGGTGAGTTCGATGTCGTACTCGGGAAGCGCCTCGACGCCCGCCTCGACCAGTCGCAAAAGCGTCTGGACGCCGCGGGCGAAGTTCGACGCTTTGAGCACCGCCGTCGATTCGCTGGCGGCGTCGATCGCTTCGGTTCCAGACTCGTCGAACCCCGTCGTACCGATGACGTACGGAACTCCGGCCTCGGCGGCCGTCGCGACGTGTGTTCGCGTCGCTTCGGGCACGGTGAAATCGATCGCAGCATCGGCGTCGGCCAACACTGCCGAAAGCTCCTCGGACGGGTGGACGGAGACCTCACCGATCTCGTCGGACTCGCGGGCGACGCCGACGACAGCGTGGCCACGGTCGTCGGCTTCGGCGACGATCTCGCGTCCAGTCCGGCCGGTCGCACCGACGACGACGAGTTTCATCGCTCCAGTTCGTCGAGGACGGCGCGGAGCCGTTCGCGGTTCTCGGGGCGGAGCGGGCTGAGCGGGGATCGCATCGTCGAGGAGTGGATCCCCCGCATCTCCATCGCCTCGTTGATCGGGATCGGGTTCGTCTCGACGAACAGCGTCCGGAAGAGGTCGCCGAGTTCGTAGTTGAGTTCGCGGGCGCGGTCGTAGTCGCCGGCGAGCGCCGACCCGACCAACGCGACGGTGCGTTCGGGTTCGACGTTCGCGGCGACGCTGATTGCGCCGGTGCCGCCCTGGGCGATGATCGGCAGCGTCAGGCCGTCATCGCCCGAAAGCACCTCGAAGTTCTCCGATCGGGTTCGCTCGATAACCTCGCCGATCCGGTTCAGGTCGCCGCTCGCGGCCTTGTAGCCGACGATGTTCTCGTGGGAGGCGAGCGAAACGGCGGTTTCGACGGCGACGTTCCGCCCGGTTCGGCTGGGGACGTTGTAGACGATCTGCGGGAGATCGACCGCGTCCGCGATGGCGCGGAAGTGGTGTTCCATGCCGTCGGGTTCGGGTTTGTTGTAGTACGGCGAGATCAAGAGCAGTCCGTCGGCGCCAGCGTCGGCGGCGCGTTCGGAGAGCTCGAGCGCCTCGCGGGTGTTGTTCGATCCGGACCCGGCGATAACCGGGATATCGTCGACGGCGTCGATGACCGTCTCGACGACCTCGATGTGTTCGTCGTGGGTCATCGTCGCCGATTCGCCGGTGGTACCGACGGGGGCGACCCCGTCGACGCCCGCCCGTTCGAGCCGCTGGGCGTGTTCGCGGAGGGTTTCGTGGTCGATTCGTTCGTCGTCGTGGAGCGGCGTGGTCATCGCGGGGAACACGCCGGTGAATGTGTCGTGTGTCATGTTGGTGTCTCGAGGGATGCCTGGAAATCTGTGCCCGGTTCCGACCTGAAACGGGACGCTACGCCCGCTACAGACCGTTCTATGGGCGTTTAGCTTTCGAAAAAGCGTCGGTGACGACGCGCTCGCGGCTGGTAGTTTCGAACCGACCGACGAGCACGTGACGGCGCATAGTTCAAGTAGCGTGGAGGAGTGACTTATGCGTTTTGTGTTCGAGCCGTAGCTGGAACCGTTCTCGGTCGATCGGAGCCAGAAACCATTTCTTACCCGATCCCCTAAAGCGGTCTACATGAAACACACCGGACTCAAAGCCAGAATGGCCGTCGTCGGGAGCATCCTGTTCGCCTTTTATGCGCTCGTCGCCATCATCGCCGTCGAGGCGTTCGGCGTCGGGTTGCCGATCGTCTTCCTCGGCACCATCGGCTTCGCCGGGTTCCAGTACATCGTCGGCAAGAAAGTCGCGCTGTGGAGCTCCGGCGCGGAGGATATGCCCGAAGACCGGTACCGGGAGATCCACCGCTCGGTCGAGCGGATCGCCGAGGACATGGATCTCGACAAACCGCGACTGATGGTCGCGGATATGGGCGTTCCGAACGCCTTCGCGGTCGGTCGCCGCGGCGCGGGCGTCGTCGTCGTCTCCGAACAGCTCATTCACCTGCTCGATCACGACGAGCTGGAGGGCGTTCTCGCCCACGAACTCGCCCACATAGACAACCGCGACGTGATCATGATGGTGATGGGTCAATCGATCGCCTCCATGCTCGGACTGGCGGCGTACTTCGCCATCGCCTTCTCGCGAGAAGGCGGGATCGGAAACATCATCCTCGGCTACCTCGCCAGCGTCGTCGTCCAGATGGTCGCGATGGTGTTCGTGTTGGCCATCTCGCGGTACCGCGAGTACGTCGCCGATTCGGATGCGGCCGAACACGTCGGCGGCGACGCGATGGCGCG
>CAYQWI010000385.1:0-2400 GCA_964421165.1 uncultured Natronomonas sp. | reverse complement strand
CGTCGGCGCTCGGGCTACCGGAGAACGTCCGCGAGACCGCAAGCGTCATCTACCGACGCGCACTCGATGAGAACCTCCTCCCCGGACGATCCATCGAGGGCGTTTCGACGGCGTCCGTGTACGCCGCCGCCCGACAGGCCGGCGTCCCCCGGAGCCTCGACGAAGTCGCCGGCGTCTCCCGCGTCGAGAAAAGCGAGATCGCTCGAACCTATCGCTACGTCGTCCGCGAGCTCGGTCTCGAAGTCGCGCCCGCCGATCCCGAGAGCTATGTACCCCGATTCGCGAGCGAACTCGGCCTCTCCGAGGAGGCCGAAAACCGCGCCCGGAAACTGCTCGGAAACGCCAAAGAGCAGGGCGTCCATTCGGGCAAATCGCCGGTCGGCCTCGCCGCCGCCGCCGTCTACGCCGCCTCGCTTTTGACGAACGAGAAGACGACGCAGGCCGCGGTTTCGGAGGTCGCCGACATCTCCGAGGTCACGATTCGAAACCGGTACCACGAACTGCTCGAAGCCGAGCAGGATCTCGCGTTCGCCTGATCGGCTTTTCATTCCCTTCACGATTCGCCCGCTTTCATCGCCTCTAGCGCGTCGTTTTTGTCACTCCAGTCCGTCCGGACGCACGTGCGAGAGTTCGCCTTCGAACTCGCGGTGTGTGCCGCCCTCGAAGCCGAAAGCGACGGCATCATCGCTCGGCAACTCGGCACGCACACACGGATCGTCGATGTCGTCGAGATCTGTCCGGGCCCCGAGTTCGAAACCCGCCTCGAGATCACCTCCGAGACGATCCCGGCACTGGCGGTCGAAAGCGACGTCGGCGTCGGGCGGGCGTGCCGCCCTCGGGACGCGATCGACGCCGCTTCCGATCGCGCCACGAACATCGCAGACCGCGCCGTCGAACTCGGGTTCTTCGAGGCCGAACGCCGCGGCGGGTCCCGGTACGTCCGACGGGCCGTCCGCTACCCCGAGTGGATCGGCCGGCTTCGAGCGTTCGAGAACAAACCGGATCTCGGCCGCCCCGGCGATCTCGAACTGCAACTGCGGAAAGACGTTTCGCTCGGACTGTTCGACGAGGTCGTTCTCGTCACCGAGTCGTACGTGACCGGCGCACATCTGAATCGAATCCCGGATCCAATCGGCGTCCAGCGGTTCGACCCCGAGACGGGTGCGTTCGAGACGATACGGGAGGCCGAACCGCTGTCGACGACGGCCCCCGGGATCGCCGTTCTCGAATCGACGCCGACCCGGGTCGATATCGAACCGGTGACCGCGGCGGAGAAAGCGCGGCTGCGGCGACGGCTCGCGGAGCGCGCCTACGGGAAAGGCTGGCGACCCGACGAACTCCCCGGCTGTGAGCGCGCGAACGCGTCCGGACCGCCGTTCGGCCCCGACGACGCGTTGCCGTACTGCGCGTGGAACGGGCGATTCGTCGACCCGGCGCGCGAATGTGGCCCCGAGTGCGACGGGTACGATCCGGCCGAGCCGCCGGGTACCGATGTCGAAGACGTCCGCGCGGATCGAACGCCGTGGATCAAAGAGCCGGACGGCGTCCGACGCCGGCAGGTCGGCCTCGACAGGTTCGAGACGTGAGCTCGCTCATTCCAGCGCGTCGAGCAGCATCGTCTCGAGCGGTTCTTTCGTCTCCTCATCGAGGAGATTCAGCGCCGCGCACTCGGTGAGTCGCTCGATGAGATCGATACCGGCCGTCGTGTTCGTCGCGATCCCCGCGACGAGATCGGGCCGACACCCGAACGCCTCTTCGATCCCGACGACCGCGTAGGGATCGGTCGCACAGAGTGCGGTGAACGCGACCTGCTCGTCCAGCAGATCGACGGCCGCCTCGCCGTTGTACGGTTCGAGCGGACTTGCGCCGACCTCTGCGACGATCACGTCGGCCTCCTGCATTCGATGGAGGATCGGGCGAACCGCGTCCCGGAACGTCTCCTCGGGGACGACCGTCGTGGGCAACCCCGCGTCGACGAAGTCGTAGATCGGATCGGCACCGGCGACTTCCATCGACAGCACGTCGCCGTACGTTCCGGCTCCGGTCAGTTTGCATCCGGCGACGTCGTAGCCGTTCTCGTCGAGCACGTGCGTGATTACGCGGCCGCTCATCGTCTTTCCGGAGGACATGCTCGTCCCGAGCACGAGGACGACTGGCGTGTCGAGGACTGTCGACTCGGCTGTCACCGCGTACTCGTCCATCCGAACGGGGTCGCCGTCGATGTGGACGTGCCCCTCGTACTCGAGTTCGATCGGATTTCGACTGAACGGGGACGCGGAGGTCACCTTTCCGAGCACACCGCCGTAGGTCATCGAGGCCATCCGGTTATCGTCGCCGATCTCCCGCCACCCCCCGACCATTCCGCGGGTGGCCTTGCGCGTTCCGAACGCGCTGACGATC
>CAYQWI010000384.1:1482-2403 GCA_964421165.1 uncultured Natronomonas sp. | reverse complement strand
ACGTGGCCGAACCCGATCTCACAGAGCAAGCTCGCCAGCGCGGTCCCGATCGAAGTACCCATGCCCGCGGCGGACGATTTCTCGCTCGACCCGGATCGAGTCATCGAGAATATCGGCCCACAGACCGCAGCAGTCGTGTTGATCTCGCCGTCGAATCCGACCGGGCGAGTGTTCGACCCCGAACCGATCAAGCGCGTCATCGACGCGGCCGCAGAACACGACGCGTACGTTCTCGCGGACGAGACGTATCGGGAACTCACCTACGACGAGACGCCGCCTCGGGCCGCCGGAGTGACTGAACACACTGACCGGATTCTCTCTGTGAGTTCCTTTTCGAAAACCTACGCGATGACCGGCTGGCGGGTCGGGTGGATCTCCGGTCCCGAGGACGTACTCGACGAGATCACGAAGATACACGAAAGTACGACCTCCTGTGTGAACACGCCCGCCCAACACGCTGCGATCGCCGCGCTTCGCGGCCCTCAGGAACCGATCGAGGAGATGAAGCGGGAGTTCGAAACCCGCCGTGGCTACGTCGTCGACCGGCTCGCGGAGATTCCTCACCTTTCGACAGTGCGCCCCGACGGCGGGTTCTACGCGTTCGTCGACGCGAGCGAACTCGAGGGTTCGAGCATGGACATCGCAAAGCGACTGCTGTACGAGTACGAGGTCGTGACGGCTCCCGGCGTCGCGTTCGGCGACGGTGCGGAGGGCTATCTCCGATTGAGCTTCGCGAACGATCTGGAGCGGTTGGAAACCGGGCTCGACCGCCTCGAATCGATGGTCGAACGCGAGCTCGGAGCTGAGGTTTGAGCGCGAAATGAACTTCGGTAGCTGAGACCCATCAGGTCCTAGCTACGAAGTGATGTCGGAGTACGAACAGCTCCTGTATCAGCGCGGCTCAACGCGTGGTGAGATCTG
>CAYQWI010000384.1:0-1472 GCA_964421165.1 uncultured Natronomonas sp. | reverse complement strand
GTAACACGCCAAGTGTCACTGGGATCGATCATCGGGGGTCCCACGAGAGTCCTTTTTCAGCGAGGTCGTCCGGTACTTCCGCAGAACCACACACCTGAAGCACGTGCCGAATGTGGTAATTCTTCTCCTCGGGACTTTCGGCGTGGAGCGCCTGTTCGAGGTGTTCTCGGCATCCCTCGCTAAGTTTTGGCATCTTGATCGGACGTTGAATGTCATGTTTAATAGTTTTTTTCAAGCGATCACTCCCCCTCGTGCCCAAAAACGACGGCCCTTAGAGTGACACGTTCACCGATCTGTTGAGCTATCTGTATCTGAACCTCTCGCATGGAGCCGTAGCCCAAGGAGCCTCGATCAGTAGCGTCTCGAAATCGTCTCCGCGAGAATCTGTAAGATATGCTTTCCAGCGGGGTCCTCCGCGTTGGGAGCGAGGACCACAACTGATTGGTTGGTCGGCCGGATCGTAGTACGTATGCGTCTCGTACAGCTTTCGGTTCCGAAAGGAAAACGCCAGGCGGTCGTGGAGACGCTCGACGACAATGGTGTCGATTACAGCGTGGCCGATGAAACGAGCGGTAGGGAGTACGTCGCGACGGTCACGTTTCCTCTCCCGACTGCCGCCGTCGAGCCGATCCTCGAGGAGCTCCGGGAGGTCGGTGTCGACGATAGCGGAATCACTGTGGTACTTGACGTTGAAACCGTCATCTCTCACCGATTTGAACAACTGAAAAAACAGTACGCGAACAATAGTGATACCGACGAAGCGGGCGGGATCACTGGTGAAGATCGTATCGCTCGCGAGGAACTCGAGGCCCGGGCGGAGGATCTCGTCTCCGTACTCCCGACGTACGTCGTATTGACCGTCGTCAGCGCGGTCATCGCGACGGCCGGGTTACTTCTGGATTCTCCGGCGACTGTCGTCGGCTCGATGGTGATCGCACCGCTTATCGGTCCCTCGATGGCCGCGAGTGTCGGTACTGTGATAGACAACCGGACGCTTTTCAGACGGGGAGTACGGATGCAATTACTCGGTGTCGGCGTTGCAGTACTCAGTGCGGCTGTTTTCGGGCTCTTCGTTCGCTATCTGTATCTCGTACCGCCCGGGACGGACATTCTCGCGCTCGGGGAAGTGAGCGAACGCTCGATGCCGAACTTCCTCGTGCTCGCTATCGCTCTCGGTGCGGGTGTTGCGGGTATCTTGAGCCTCATGACGGGCGTCTCGACCGCGCTCGTCGGCGTCATGATCGCGGTCGCACTCATTCCCCCCGCAGCGGCGGTCGGCGTCGGCATCGCTTTCGGATTGCCGCGACTCGCCGTCGGCGCAGGCGTGCTCGTGATCGTGAACGTTCTGTCGATCAATCTCTCCTCACTTCTCACGCTCTGGATAGAGGGGTATCGTCCGAAGTCGTGGGTATACACGCAGGAGGCCCGTGGAGCGTTAATTCGGGGAGTGCTTACGCTGGTTTTCGCCATCG
>CAYQWI010000383.1:0-2410 GCA_964421165.1 uncultured Natronomonas sp. | reverse complement strand
CTCATCGACCGGATCGACCGCCTCTCGAATCAACACGAAGAGCTCGACTCCGATCGGCTCTCCCGGGTGAACGAGGTCTGGGACTCCGGGTGGGGTGGCCCGAACATCAAGGGTCGCGTCGTCTTCGATCTGCTGTACGCCTACCAGCGGACGCAGTTCTCCGAACTCGACTCCTATCGTCTCGACGCGGTCGGCGAGGAGGAGTTGGGCGTCGGCAAGGAGCGATATCCGGGCGACATCGGCGATCTCTGGGAGGACGATCCCGAACGTCTCATCGAGTACAATCTCCGTGACGTCGAGTTATGTGTCGAGTTGGACCGCAAACAGGAGATCGTCCCCTTCTGGGAGGAGGTCGCTTCCTTCGTGGGCTGTAAGCTCGAGGACGCGACGACGCCCGGTGACGCCGTCGACATGTACGTCCTCCACGAGATTCACGGCAAGTTCGCGCTCCCATCGAAGGGCCAACAGGAAAGCGAGGAGTACGAGGGCGGGGCGGTATTCGATCCGATCTCCGGGGTCAAAGAGATGGTAAGTGTACTCGATTTGAAAAGTCTCTACCCCATGTGCATGGTAACAATTAACGCATCTCCGGAGACGAAGGTCGACCCAGAGGAGTACGACGGCGAGACCTACGTCGCCCCGAACGGCACCCACTTCCGAAAGGAACCGGACGGGATGATCCGGGAGATGGTCGACGAACTGCTCGAAGAGCGCGAACAGAAGAAATCTCTCCGCAACCAGAACGATCCCGGGAGTGACGCCTACGAGACCTACGACCGACAGCAGGCAGCCGTCAAGGTGATCATGAACTGTTTCACCCCGGATACCGACGTTTTGACGCCTGACGGCGTCCGGAACATCCGAGATCTCGAAGTCGGGGATACGGTGTACTCGCTGAACCCGGACACGATGGAAATGGAGCGGAAACCGGTCACGGAGACACACGAGTACCCCGACTACCGCGGTGAACTGATCGACATCGAGACGAGCAAGATCGATTTCAGCGTGACGCCGAACCACCGGATGCTCGTCCGGAAAAACGAGACGAACGGCATTACTGAGGACGGATGGGATTTCGTCGAGGCCGGGCAACTCGACCAAGCCACGAACTACGAACTCCCGCACGACTGGGACGGTCCCGAGGGCAGCGAAATCGATCAGATTGATCTCACGGAACTCATCGACGGTGAATACGAGGTATGGGTTCGTCCGGAGGTACACGGTCGCACCTTTATTACCGAACTAGGCTGGGAGCCCCGCCGAGTCCCGAAAAACGACGTCGGAAAGACGGGATACGTGTTCACTGCCGAGGAGTTCGAGAACCACCGCGGGTATATCGAATCGGTCTGTGAGCGCAGCTACATTCACCGTGAGTCCGGGCGAAAGTGGATCCCACGAACGTTCGACGGGGACGATTTTCTCGAACTACTGGCGTGGTATATTACAGAAGGGAACGTCTACACATCCGAAGAAAAGACGTTTGATGGGCAGTTGCGCGGATCAGCTACGACAGTAAAAATAGCCCAGGACGCGCTTGCAACTGATGGAGGCGATGACCACGGCACAATCGGATCTCTCCTAGATCGGATGGGACTTGATCATTATACTGATAATCAATCACATCAGTTCACGTCCGCACTCTTAGGTGATCTCTTCAGGGATCTCGGCGATTCCGGCAGCGAAAACAAACGAATCCCGGATATGGTCTTCGATGCGACGCAACGGCAAAAAGAGCTATTCCTGGAGACGCTGATCACAGGTGACGGGGATCGGCAACCGAACTCGTGGCGCTACAGCACCGTGAGCAAGCGACTTCGGGATGATGTGTTACGCCTCTCTGCACATCTTGGTTTGACAGCGAGCTACAACGAGGATAGCGGCACGTACCGTATCTATGTCACAGAGAATGCGAAGAACACGCTCCGGATGCATCGAAGTTCCGAACGGACGGAAGCTGATGACGGAGTCTACTGCGTAACGGTAGCCGATAACCACACGCTCTTGGCCGGAAGGAACGGAAAATATCAATTTGTTGGACAATCTTTATATGGCGTTTTGGGGTGGGATCGCTTCCGCCTCTACGACAAAGAAATGGGTGGAGCGGTGACTGCAACGGGGAGAGAGGTGATCGAGTTCACCGAGGAGGCAGCGAACGAAATTGATAAAGAAGTTACATATGGAGACACCGATTCAGTCATGCTCGAACTCGGAGGCGAGATCGACAAACAGGAGGCCATCGAGCAGTCCTTCGAGATCGAGGAACACATCAACGACGCCTACGACGAGTTCGTAGAACGGTTGAACGCCTCTACCCATCGGTTCCAGATCGAGTTCGAGAAGCTCTATCGACGTTTTTTCCAGGCTGGAAAAAAGAAAAGATATGCGGGTCATATAGTGTGGAAGGAGGGCA
>CAYQWI010000382.1:0-2410 GCA_964421165.1 uncultured Natronomonas sp. | reverse complement strand
CTTCCGGCGTTAGTTCGTCAGCTGCGGCGTTAGAACTTGTGGGTAAGAGACAGGGTTAACGTCGTGGGCTTTCTCCTCAGTTCTCCCTAAAAGCTCGATTCGAGTCGGATAATCGAAAATCGAATCCCGACGCTACGTCAGTTCGTACGGGATGTACGTCACCAGGTCGGGGAAGAAGATGATCAACAACAGCACCGTCGCCGGCGGAATGTAATACGGAATGATATACCGCATGATGTCGTCGAGAGCGACCTCCGTGACCTTATCTAAGACGAACAGGATGATGCCAAACGGTGGCGTCAACAGACCGATCATCAGCGTCAGGATCATCACGATACCGAAGTGGATCGGATCGATCCCAGCGAAATTGAGCACCGGCATCAACACGGGCACGAGGATGGTGATCGCCGCGATCGTCTCCATGAACGTGCCGACGAGCAACAGCAAGACCACCAACATCAGCAAGATCACAGTTGGGTTATCCGAGATCGCTGTGAACGCTTCGACGAGGAGAACCGGCAACTGGAGCCGGAGCGCGACCAGCCCGTACAGCGACGCGACCCCGATGATGAACGTCAGCGAGAACGTCTCGATCGTGCTGTCGCGAAGTTCCCCGTAGAGTTGCTGAAGGTTCATATCGCCGACGATCGCGCCGACGATCAGCGTGTAGACGACTGCGACCGCACCGGCTTCCGTCGCGGTGAAGTATCCGAGCAGGATCCCGCCGATAATCAGGAATGGGATCAGAAGTGCCGGGAACGCGGCGACGAAGGTTCGACCGACTTCACCGAAGCTGAACGACTCGCCGGTCGCCTCCATCCCTTTCAGCAGGACGATGATGTAAACGAACACCATCAGCAACACGCCGATGAGGATCCCCGGAAGGATTCCGCCGAGGAACAGCGCGCCGATGGACTGTTGTGCCAAGACGCCGTAAATGATCACGGGAACGCTCGGCGGAATGATCGGACCGATGATCGAGGAGGCCCCGGTCACGCCGATCGCGATGTCGTCGTCGTAGCCGTACTGTTTCATCGCCGCGTACTCGACGCGACCGAGTCCGGAGGCGTCCGCGACCGCCAGTCCGGACATGCCCGAAAAGAGCATACTGGCGACGATGTTAACCTGCGCGATGCCGCCTCGCAGCGAGCCCACGAGCGCGTTCGCGAAGTCGAACAGCTGTTCTGTGAGCCCCATCCGGTTCATCAACCGGCCCAAGAGGAGATAGAACGGGATCGCCAGAAGCGAGAAGCTGTTCAACCCGAACAGCAACGGATTGGCGACCGTTTCGAGGCTGAACACCGGACCGTACGGCGAGATCATGACGATGATCGACGTGAGTCCCATCGCGACCGCGACGGGGACGCCCATCGCGTACAGCGCGAGCAGTGCACCCAAAAACAGAACGCCGATTATAGCTAGGTCCATGTTTACTCCGCCTCCGTTTCTGTTTCAGTTCCGTCGCGAAGCCGTTCGTTCAGAGTTACGATGCTGTCTCGAAGATCGAGTAGCGAATACAACAGATACAGCGCGAATCCGGTCGAGATCAAAACGAACATCTGGCCGATCGTGACGACGTAGACGCCGCCAAACGTGGCTCGCCAGTTGTTCGTCGCCGCGAAGACAGTGGCCGCCGTCGCGATGATCAAAAACGCGGTGACGATGATCGCCACGAACACTTGCAAGCCCGCGTGGAACCGCGGCGCGATCCGCTCGACGCGTTCAAGCATGAAATACATGCTAATGTGCTCTTTGTTTCGAGCGGCGGCGGCCGCGCCGAAGTACGTCCCCACGATCAGCGTGTATCGGGAGACGGGCTCTGTCAGGTATCCCCAGCTGAACGCGAGTGGGGTGTGTCGGAGCGTAACCTGTATCGAAACCAGAACGATGGTCATCGCGAAGAAAAAGATGGCCACGTACAGGACCACCCGATCGAACAGCGTGTCCGTTTTAACATCTAAAGATTGTTCGATTTCCATGGTTTAAAAATGGGTCAGTGGTTTTACGCGAGGTCGCGGACGTCCTGGAGATCCTGCTCGAATCGCTCGTTGAACAGGTTCTCGAGCGCGGGCTCTGCCGCGTCGAAGAACGCGTCGCGGTCGAGATCCGGCTCGTCGATGATCTCCATCTCCTCGCCCAACTCGGCGACCAGATCGTCCTCGCGGTCCATCGCGATCTCGTTGGCCTCCTCGGTCATCTCCCAGGCGATATCGTCGAGCATCTCCTGGTAGGTCTCATCCAGGCCCTGCCAGAAGTCCTCGTTCACGCTGAACATGCCCGTCTCAACGCGGTGGCCGGTGAGCGTGAGGTAGTCCTGGACTTCCTGCAGGTTGAACGACGCGATCTGCTCGACGTCGCCCTCCGTGGAGTCGACGACGCCCGTCTGAACCGCGCTGTACATCTCGTCTAA
>CAYQWI010000381.1:0-2416 GCA_964421165.1 uncultured Natronomonas sp. | reverse complement strand
AAGCTGCCGCCGAGGCGGGAACGCCGGTCCTCGGCGTCTGCAACGGCGCACAGATCGGCTCCGAGAGCGGGCTGACTCCGGGCGCGTTCACCACGAATCGGAGCGCTCGGTTCCAGTGCGAACCGGTCCACCTGCGGATCGAGAACGACGATACGCCCTGGACGGCCGCCTACGAGGTCGGCGATGTCGTCGAAATCCCGATCGCCCACGGCGAAGGGCGATTCGAGATCGACGACGAGCGGCTGGACGCGCTCGAAGCCGACGATCGCGTGCTCTTTCGGTACTGCGATGCGGACGGCAACGTCACCGACGCGGCGAACCCGAACGGTTCGAAGAACAACATCGCGGGCGTCCTCGGAACGCACGATCACGTCGCCGTGTTGATGCCCCACCCCGAGCGGGCGAGTCTGCCCGATATCAGCGGAACGGACGGCCAGGGCGTCCTCCGGGCGTTCGAATCGGCCTGATTTACGCGGACGACCCACGAGAGTCGGAGCCGACCACGCGATCGGTCCACGTCCCTTTTGAGAAGTACGCGGCGACCATTCCCGCCATCAACACGTTCGAGATCGCTTCGCCGTACCAGATCCCCGTCGCACCGAACCCGGCCGGCACCGCGAGCACGTACGCGAAGGCGGACCGGAACACGATGAAGCCGACGAACGCGAAGACCATCGCGACGCGGGTGTTGGCGCTGCCGCGGAAGCCACCCTGGACGACGTAAAAAACGCCCAAGAAGACGTACGTCGCGCCGACGATACGGAGGTACTCGCCGCCGATGCCGGTGACGGCCGCCGCACCGGTCCCGGTGATAAAGAGCCCGATGATCGGATCGGCCAACAGATAGATCCCGATACTGAAGACGGACAGACCGCCGACGATGATCCCGGCGGCGGCGATCACGCCGCGTTTCGCGCGATCGACCTGACGGGCACCGAGATTCTGCCCGACGACGGTTTCGACGCCGCGTGCGAGCCCGAGCGCCGGCAAAACGACCATCGACGTTACCCGAGTTCCGATCCCGTAGGCCGCGACGGCGTCCGAACCGGCGATCGCGACCAGCGCGGTCAACACGGTAACGCTCAGTGCGCTCGTACTGATTTCGATGCTGGCCGGAGCCCCGATGCGAACGAGATCCCGGACCGTCCCCCACTCCGGAACGAAATCTGAGACGGAGAGTTCGATCCCGACGGACCCGGACAGAAGCAGCCAGAAGCCGATAGCGGCCCCGACGCCCCGGGCGATAATCGTCGCGATCGCCGCCCCCTGAACGCCGAAGCCCGCGAAACCAGTCAACTCGTACAGCCGCGTCTCGACGGGCTCCAGTCCGAACCACGCAAAGAGCACGTTATCCCGAAACCCCAGAATGAAAAAGGGATCGATAACGACGTTCAGCGCGACGCCGAACGCCATGAGATACAGCGGCGTTCTCGTGTCTCCCCACCCCTGAAGGAGGGATTGAAACACGAAGAAACCGAAAATGACCGGGATACCGATAAACATCGTTCGGGTGTATTCGACGGCGAGACGGTGTTCCTCGGACCCGGGAACGGCCCCGACGAGTTCCAACAGGAGCGGTGCGAGGGCGAATCCGACGATCGAAAACATCACCGAGACACCGACCACGACCGCGATCGTCTGTCCGGCGACGTGGCTGACACGATCGAGGTGTCCAGCCCCTTTGTGCTGGGCGACGAGCACCGTTCCGGCGACCGAAAAGCCGAGCGAGAGGCTGATGATCAAGAAGACGATCGCCCACGAGAACGACAGCGCCGCGACGGCGGGCTGGCCGAGTCGGCCGACCCAGAACGTGTCGGCGAGGTTGTACCCGACGTGAAGCACGTTCGTGAGAATAATCGGGATGGACAGCACGACGAGCGGTTTGAGTAAGGCCCCGTCGGTGACGTTGACCGCCCGATCACGGCCCGCCGACCGGCTCATTCTGTGCGTTCACATCCGCTGGAGGGCCGAGTCGGGGGAGAGCCCATGTTGAATGAATGTTCAGTTAGCAGGATAACGGTTGTCCTTCCGGGTCGATCGAACGCCGATCGGGGACCAGACCAACAGCGAGCCGTTACCGAACCAGCGGTTGGTTGTAGGCGGTCTCGTTGTCCATAACGTACGCCCACGTCGCCTCACATTCACACGAAACCTCGTCGAACACCGACGGATCCTGTCGGAGATTGAAGTCCTTGATCGCGCGCTGGACGAGGTCGTCGCACTCCCCGCAGTTGTGCGGGCCGCGATCGGAGCCGTGTCCGACCGGATCGGAGACGACGAGGACGTCCTCACCGGCTGTCGCAGCCAGCACGTCGCAGACCGACCACAGCCAAGTCGGACGATACCCCCCATCGTGATACAGCTCCTCGACCATCGTGTACCGCTGGACGTTACAGGGGTTCATCGAGACGGTGTG
>CAYQWI010000380.1:0-2419 GCA_964421165.1 uncultured Natronomonas sp. | reverse complement strand
AGTCGGGCTACGCCCGACGACGGCGCGGTTTCCTCCGTGGGAGTCTCAGCTGGTCTATGACTCGCCGGAGGCAACATTCCCGTCACGGTGGTCGGTACTCGGGTCTGTGCGCTGTTCGTTGGGACGGTGAGAGTGTGGTGACTCCGACCAGGTGTGGTCGTCCCACTTGAACCGTGCTAGAAAACGCTGCGCGTTTTCTGCATCCCGGAAATCTGTGATTTCCGAGGACACGGGCGGTGCCATCCGCCTGACTGCGTTGTTCGTCTGCCGCTCTAGGAACGTCTGTGACGCTGTAAGGTCGGCGTGACCCTCAAACCCACGCGATTCACGCCCGGCGTGAACGCCGGGATTCTCTCGCTGAATCAAGAGAGCCCTTCGTCGATGATGGCATCGGCCGCCCGCTTCCCGCTCTCCAGTGCCCCTTGAATCGACGACCACCGCGTGTAGTCACCGGCGAGAACGACCGGCCCGTCCGGTTCGTCTATGTCCGGAAGCGACTCCCGAAATCCCGGTGGTTGCGGGAACTGCGCGAACTCGACCCGATCGACGCCGACGACCTCGAACTCGCCGAAGTGGTTTTCGGGATACCACGACCGCATCGCTCCTTCGACGACCGCTCCGAGCTCTTCGTCGCTCTCGTCGCGCTCGCCGAGGAACGTCGCGCTCAGGAGCTGTTTACCCTCCGGAGCGTACTCCGGCGCGGCCGCGCTCATCGGGGCGACCGTGTTGGGCCGATCGGTTTCGGCGTTCAGAATAATCCGAGAGCCCGTATCGAGGGCCTGGTGTTCCGGGAGAGAGAAATGGACCGTCACGCAGGCTTTCGAGCCGGTCGGCGTCTCAACGCCGGTCAACTCGCCCGCCGTCTTCGGATCGGTCGCGACGACGACGCAGTCGGCCGATCGATCGCCGTCGTCGGTCTCGACGGTAACGCACCCGTCATCGATTTTGAGGCCGGTTACGGCCGTTTTCGTCTCGATCTTCGCGCCGACGTTTTCGGCCTGCCGACGGAGCTGTTCGGGGATCGCACCCATCCCTTCCGCGGGGACGACCGTTTTTCCTGTCGAGAGCATCCGAAACGTGTACTCGAAGACGCCGCTCGACGTCCCGAGCGATCTATCGAGCGTGATCCCGCCGTAAAACGGTTCGGCGAACCGCTCGACGAACGCCGCCGAAAAGCCGTACCCCTCGAGATACTCACGGATCGTCGTGTCACTGTCGAGAAGTTCGTCGCCGTCGCGTCGTTTGAGCTCTCGCTGAAGCCGAAACAGCCTGAGTTTGTCGGCCGTCCGCACGTCTCGATTTAACAGCGTCGGGAGGGCGGCACTGGGATCTCCGAACGGGTCAGCGAGCGTCGAGCGGTGGTTCGGACGCGCGATGGTGGCGCCGGGAGCGAACCCCCGGAGGTCGAGATCGTCGTACTCCAGTTCCCGTCTCGCGGCGGGGTACGCGCTGAAGAACACCTGAAATCCCCGATCCAGCGTGAAGCCGTCGACGACACGCGTCCGAACGCGGCCGCCGACGCGGTCGCGCTCTTCGAGCAGTTCGACTTCGGCTCCGGCTTCTGCGAGGTGGCGCGCGGCGACGAGTCCCGCGAGCCCTCCTCCGACCACGGCGACGTGCATAGGTCGCCTTCGAACGGAGCCGACAAACCGGTTACTGTGTCCGAAGCCGTTCGACCGACAAGGACAGGGCTTTGACGTCTCCGTTCGAACCCGGAACTATGAGTGCGTTCGAAGGATTTCGCTGCACCGACTGCGGGGCGACGTTTCCCGACGTCGAGACGCGCTGTCCCGACTGTGAGGGGTCGCTCGACGCTCGATACGATCTCGACGAAGTCGACGTATCACCGGAGTCGCTATCGGAACGGAGCGGCGGCTGGAAGCACCGAGAGCTGCTCCCGTTCGTCCCTGACGGGATGGGCGAAGGCGAGACGCCGCTGGTCGAAGCACCGCGGTTGGCCGACGAGCTCGGCGTCGGTAGCGTCTATATAAAAAACGAGGCGCACAATCCGACGGGATCGATCACCGACCGCGGTCTCGCGTTGGTCGCGGAAGCTGCGATCCGCGCCGACGCGGGGACGCTCGCGCTGGCAACGACGGGGAACGGCGGCCAGTCGGCGGCCGCCTACGCCGCCCGTGCCGGTCTGGATTCGAAATCGTACGTTCCGAGTCGGACGGATTTCGTCACGAAAGCCATGATAAACGTCCACGGCGGTGACATGCGGGTCGTCGAGGGGCGATACGGGGACGCGAAAGAAGCGTATGAAAGCGATCTCGAATCCGAAACGACCGACGAGGGCGGCTGGTTCCCCGGCAGCCCGTTCGACTCACCGCTGCGTCACGAGGGAATGAAGCCGATCTATTACGAAACCGGTGAATCGCTCGGTTGGGCGGCTCCGGACGCCGTCGTTGCGCCGATC
>CAYQWI010000379.1:0-2424 GCA_964421165.1 uncultured Natronomonas sp. | reverse complement strand
AGTCCAGGCGAAATCAGTCGGAACTCGACGGAAGCGTACTCTCCGTGTCGGCGAGCGATTCGCCGAACTCCGACTGGATAGTTGAACTCGCATCGAGTGCGATCAACCCGAAGCCAACCTTTGTGACGAGATCTAGATATGTAATCAACGCAACGTCAACCGTGGGTGAAAGCAGGGCGAATCCCGGCGGCCCCAACACCCAGATGAACGGGTAGATCAACCACAAGATGATCGTCAGATTCCGCAGCCGGACGTACAGCGATCGAATTCCGGGAGATCGGGTTTCGGCAGCATCCGTCATCGGACCAAGGAGGTAGTACGCGAGCCCGACGAACGCGAGCGAGCCGACGCCGAACAGTGCAAACCGTTCGGTACCTGGAAGCGTCGCGGCGACGAACCCGGTGACCATAACGAGCGTATTGAGACCGAGAGCGATCCCGAACTGCCGTCTGTCGATTCCGGCGAGCATCCCGAGAAACAGCACGATGAGCGGCGTCGTCAACACCCAATCGACGTATCGCGGGAGAAATACGGTACGATCGGCGACCGAGATCCAGCCGATTCCGAGTGCCATGATCGCGTAGGCGATCGCCGCGATACCGCTGATCCCGACGAGTGTGACGTAATATCGGCGCTCACTACGTGATGCATTTTTGCCGCCCCATGAGAAAAGGAGGGTTCCGACAGCCATCCCAAGCGCTCCAAGCCAAAACAGCGATGTGAGTTCGACCATACTCAGTCATCCCCCTCGATGAGCGCGGCAGTTCCATCGTTTCGCTTCATCGATTGGTCGACGTTCGTCTTCCGAAGCGTTGTCGAAAGCGTCTCTGCCTGTTCGGAAAGCCCATCAATCAGATCGAACACCTCACTGACCGCTTTCGCCTGCGCCTCCGTCGTCTCGACGGCAGTTTCGGAATCGGCAGCCGTCTGTTGGGACGTCGTCGCGACGTCTTCAACCATCGTGGTCGCCTCCCCGGCTGCATCAGCCTGCTCGTCTGTCGAACGATTGATCTCTTGGACATCCTTGTTGGTTCTCTCGACACTATCGACGATGTGTTCGAGGGCTTCGACTGTCTCTTCGACCGTTTCGACGCCCTCGGAAACCCGTTTGCTTGTTTTTCGGATATCATCGACCGTCGTCTGGGTGCGCCCCTGAACAGTTCCGACGAGAGCGTCGATCTCCTCGGTCGCTTCCTTCGTTTCCTCTGCGAGCTGTTTTACTTCGTTCGCGACGACTGCAAAGCCATCACTTTCGCCGTCAGCGCGTGCGGCCTCGATAGAGGCGTTCAACGCAAGAGTGTTCGTCTGTTCGGCGATTTCTGCGATCATTCCGGATATTTCCCCGACTTCCTGAACGTCGTCGTTGAGTTCCTCCATCGACTCGACGGCCTGTTTGATCCGGGATTCGACTCGGTTCATCTCCTCGATGGCGTCCTCGGCCGTTTCTCGCCCGGCTTCGCCAGTCTCGGCCGCCGCACGAACCGTATCAGCTATCTCGTCAGCACTTTGTGCGACGTTCTCCGTCGTCGCTGATACATCGTCCATTTTGAGCGCGATCTGCTGGATTGTCTCGGTCTGTTCGGTCGCTCCATCCGAGATATCCTGAACGGCGGTGTTTACATCCTCGGTCGCCTCCATCACCTCTTCGGCGTTCTCCCGAACCGCATCAGCGTCGTTCGAAACTGCAACTGCGAACCGCTCAATCTGGCCGACCAGATCCTCAATCCCATCCATCATCTCGTTAAATGACGTCTCGATCGATGCCATTGCCTCGTTGTCCGTCTGGGCGTCGATTCGCTGTGTGAAGTCGCCGTTTGCACACTGATCCATCACGTCACCGAACCGTTCGGCTTCCCGCTGCAGTTCGGTGTTGAGTTCCTCCGCACGGGCCCGGGCTGATTCGGCGTTCGATCTCGCGGTTTCTGCCTCCTCGATCGATTGGCGAACTGACCGACGCATCCCGTCGAAGGAATCGTACAGCTGGCCGATTTCGTCCTCACGCGGCGTGTCGAGTTCGACTTCGAGATCCCCATCCCCCATCCTGCTCGCCTTCGAGGAAAGCACTGACAGTGATGCGGCAGTATCGCTGCCGAGGGTCGCGGCGACGAATCCGAGGTTGATCATCATGAGGACGATCAAACCGAGTATCGCCGAGACTGCCGCTTTTTGTACTGTTGTGGAGTCACCAGTTGCCGCCGCTGTGGTCACTTCGCTATACGCCAAGACACCAAAAAGCACCGTCAACACACCGACGAAGACGAACGCTGCGCCCATTTTACCTGTATAGCTTTGCCGAATGCGGGACGGGAAAAACAGCTTCGATACGTTCAACGACATGAACTACTCAATACTACGGAAGACAGTACTTAATATCCTCAAACAGGATCGAGCCTCGAAACAGAAAGCGTGTGTACTGTCGCTACC